>JAROAZ010000019.1 GCA_029432775.1 Pontiellaceae bacterium B12227
TGGGCGAAAGCCGGCGTCATGTTCCGCGAAACGAGTGATGCGGGGTCGAAAGAAGTGATGGTGGCGGTGCGGCCGGACAATCAGGTAACGATGCAGTATCGGGACACAACCGACGGCTCCACAACATCCCTTGGGTTGTTTGGGGGTAGTTCAGATGATAAATGGATACGGCTCGTTCGTTCCGACAACGTATTTACCGGTTATTATTCGACGGACGGATACAGCTGGACCGCCATGGCCACATCGACCGTCAGCATGGCCGGCGACTTGCAGCGCGGGCTTGCGGTAACCGCCCACGATGATGCCGATCTTTGCACGGCCACCTTCAGCATGGTGCCGCCCGCACCGACCGGCCTGACGGCTGTGGCCATTGACGCGGGCCAGATTGATCTGGAGTGGAATGCCGCCTCGGCTGCCACGGGATACAACCTGAAGCGCTCAACTACGAGCGGGGGACCATATGTTCTTGCCACCGGTGAACTTCCATCCACAAACCGCAGCGATACCGGGCTCTCGGCCGGCACCAACTATTATTATGTCGTCTGCGGCACCTATCTGGAGGCTGAGGGCGATCCTTCAGCCGAAGTCTCCGCCATGCCTTCCGCGCTGATCAATCCCGATGATGTCGTGATCGGGCCGGTTGAAATCGGTTCCGGTGGTTTCAACTTCACCTTCACCCATTCCGTACTCGGCCACAACTACCGTGTTCTGGCCTCGGAAGATCTGGTCGATCCGGACTGGCAGGTTGTGTCCGGCACCAATGCCGGCACCGGAGGCCTGCTGGAGTTTGATATTCCAATCATTGGAACCGGCACCAACCGGTTCTACAAACTCGAAACCTGGCGGCGTTAGCTATTATGCTGATACGCAAACCTTGATGGCTTTTTTGCATTTTGAGAGGAAATTAATGAATAAACTGGTGGCAATAGGTGCAGTAATGCTGTTGACGGGCGGGCTTGCCCAAGCGGCGAATATCACGTGGGGCTCCGTGACGGATTATTCAACGGCGAGTGATGTGTCGACACAGGGAGTTTTGGTTGAGGCGATCAATGGATGCGGGACGGGTCTGCAGGTCAGCCCCACGGTGAATGGTGTTCTGTTTGTTAACACACCCTCTCTGTTGGGGAACGATACGGATACGTCCTTCTTCTTTGGAGATACAGGGGATTCCAATTATGACCTGCTGCTGAACAGCAAGGATGCCGGTTCGGAAAGCAGCATTGCGGTTGGTGGCGGCCAGCTCGAGGTCGGCAAGGAATATTTGATCCAGCTTTGGTATCTAGACGAACGCTCTGGCTATGATGAACGGGCTGCCATTTATGGCGACAGCCTCGGGAATGTCACGGCTCAGCTGAATGATCAGTATGTGATCGGTACGTTCACCGCCGATGGGTTCTCGCAGACCATTACGCTTGAAGGGGTGGGGACCGGTCCCCAGTTGACAGCGTACCAGCTTCGTGACCTGAGTAGCGCGGTGCCCGTAATCAGCTCAACCGCCGGGGAGACCGTAACCGGAAGTTTTTCGGTCGACATCGGCTTCTCAGAAAGTGTGACCGGTTTGACGGTGGGTGACCTTGTTGTTGTGAACGGCAGTGCGTCGGGATTGAGCGGTTCCGGAACGAGTTGGTCGGCAACCATTACGCCAACGAGCAACGGCGATGTGACCATTACATTGCCCTCCGATACGGTTTCCGACATTGACGGACATGGAAATGTTGCATCCCAAACCTGGTTGGTAACCTATGTTGCGCCGGGCAGCGAGCAGCCGGTGCCGACGCTGAGCACGGCCACCGCTAACGTTACTGGGAACTACACGGTTCAGGTTAATTTTAGCGAACCCGTCACGGGGCTGGCGCTGGGCGATTTCGAAATTTCCGGCGGAACCTTGTCCGGTTTGACGGGATCAGGCGCAAACTATTTCGTTGTGGTCAGTCCGAATTTCGGCGGCGATGTTGTTCTGAGTCTACCGGCAAATTCTGTGACAGATACCGACGACGGCCTGCAGAACGTCGCATCTGATGAATTGGTGACCGCTTATTATGTCACCGTAACGGTCGCTTCTCCGGAAGCGCTCCTTCCTTATCTGGAGCAGGATAATGTCACCGCAACCTTGTCGCCGGGAACGTATGCCATCACGGCTGCTGATATTGCTGATGGCACATTCGGCGACCCCCGCCTGGTGTTTGCAGGAAGCAACAGTACGTATGATTTTAGCGGGGCTACCATCAATATTGCTGCTGATGTTTATACCGAAGGTCACGGCATGAACCATATGCAGATTCTGGGGAATGACAATGTCCTGAAAAACCTGACCATGGTGGATCTGATCAATAAGTATGTGCCGGCGAGAAAGAGCGGTGGGGTAAGCATTGTCATGGATGGTAGGGGAAACCGGATTGAGGGCTTTCATGTAACCGCTAAAGGCTCCTATCCGTACGGCTATGGTGATTCGTTTGGGAAAGGCGGATCCAATAATACGATTGCTCATTCCAAACATAGTGCCTGTCTGGTGCGGGGAGAGTCGAATCACGTTAAAGACTGCACCTTCATCCACCGGTCGTATGGGCACTGTATCTTTATGCAGGCCGCCTCCAATCCCCTCATTGAGGGCTGTTATATTGAAGGTGAAATGCGTTCAACCGACGACATGTTGGCTGAGGAAGGCACGGGTTCCGCCGCCGATAATATTGATTTTTTAACCACATGGGGATACCGGCTTCCTGCCGGATATATGATGAGCACCGGTGAAGGAGGTATCCGTGCTTATAACGCCGGAACAACCACTATTGACGGTATAACGTATCAGCGGGGCACCTCGAACCCGACCGTGATCGACTGTACCGTTAAGCATATGCGAGCCGGTGTTACACTGGCACATGCAACAGGGACTGTACTCGTTGAAAACTGTACGACGATCGGGTGTGAACAGGGATACGGAGTTGGTAGTGGCTCCGCCGTGAATTGTAGAGCAGACGTTTCATACGGCCACGCATTTAAGAGTACGTATGATAATGATAGCTGGGATATGGAGATCGAGATTATCCCTGCAGTTAATTCGTATTACAACGGCCAAAAATGCATTGCCTTTATCGGAATGGACAATTCCACCCTTACGTTAACCGGAGGCGATCCCAATCTCCCTTCTGACTATCGAATTCAGGTTGGGGGAACGCTTGATGGTGTTCGCTTCCAGGAAGGGAGCCTGGACTACCAAAGCACCCATGATGGAAACAATAATACGATAATCAACCACACCGCTCATCCGATCGTTATTGCATCGGGAAGTTCCGGAAACACGGGCGAAACGTTTGGTTCGGTCACCGATAATGGTACGAACAATGATATCGTTTCCGTATGGATCCCCGACTATGGACTGACCGCTTCCACGAATACCAGTCAGATCCTTCTCGACTGGAACACCGTGACCAATGCCTCGGGGTACACGGTAAAACGTGCCACTACTTCAGGAGGCCCTTACACCGCCATCGGAACGACCAATGGTATCACGTTTGTCGACACAACAGCTCTAAATGGAATTCTCTACTATTATATTGTCGCCGCCATCATCGACGGCAGCGAGACCGCCCCCAGCGGCGAAGTGACTGCCCTGTTCGGCTCGCCCCCGGCGAAGTTTATCATCGATTCAGGCGATGTGTCGGCCAGTGCCTATCAGGATCCTAATGTCCCGAGCAATACCATCGACGGCAATCTCGGAACCCGCTGGTCCGCACAGGGCGACGGCCAATGGATTCGCTACGACCTTGGAGCCGAGGTGAATGTGTATTCACTGGAGGTCGCATGGCTGAACGGCGCCAGCCGCCAGTCCAGCTTCCATATCGAGACCTCCAACGACGACGCGAACTGGACCGCCCTCACAGCAACACTGCAAAGCTCAGGCACCACCACTAATTTGGAAGCGGTTGCTGTAACACCCACGCTTGCGCGCTATGTGCGCATCGTCGGTCACGGTAATTCGGCCAATACGTGGAATAGCATCACCGAAGTGGAAATCTGGGGCACCATTCCCGCGCCTCCGTCCGTTCCTGTGATCGGGTCAGTAGAAATCAATTCGACCGGTTTCGGCGGGCAGGAGTTCACACTTTCCGTTGCGCTTTCTGTGCTCGGCCAAAACTACAGGGTAGTGGCCGCCGAAAATCTGACCAGTCCGGACTGGCAAGTGGTGTCCGGTACAAATTCAGGTGACGGCGGCTTGCTGCCGATCAGCATTCCAATCATTGGAACCGATACCAACCGGTTCTACAAACTCGAAACCTGGCGGCAGTGATTCGTTTTTTTTTCGTCCATTCTGGCTCTGCCTGCCGGAAGTGCTATATAGTTGAAGTATGAACGAGATATCCCTTTTTACGTCCATCCTGCTCTTGTCGGCAATTGAAGCAATGGCGGCCTCTGTCAATGCCAGCGATGGCGGAAAGCCGTGGAGAAAAGAACAGGTCAAAGTCCTTAAAGCTGCCCGCAAGGTGGATGCCGTCAACCAGTACGGCGGCTACACAAAGAGGAAACTTAAAGCCACCGGTTTCTTCCAAACACTGGAAAAGTCCGGGAAGTGGTGGATGGTGGACCCGGAAGGGCATCCGTTCATTATGATAGGGCTCAATTCGGTCGAGGCCGGACGGGTGGGGCGCTATGATTCAGAAGAATGGGCAAAGGAGACCTATGCCCTGATGAAGGAAAACGGTTTCAACACGATGGGCCGTTGGTCGGAGTCGGATGCCTTTAAAGCGGCAGGGGTTCCTGTTCCTTGGTGCAACACTACCAGTTTTGCAAAAGAATATGATAAGCGGCGCCCTCTAACCAATGGCGAACGCGGTTTCCCGAATGAAACGCTGCCCGTCTTTGACCCCGAATGGCTGGAGTTCTGCAAGCGCTATGCCGAAGATCAGGTTTCCCACCTGCAGGACGATCACTGGCTGATCGGCCATTTTTCCGACAATGAAATTCCGTTTCGTCCGGATGCTTTAGAAAAATATTTGTCTCTCCCGAGTGACGATGCCGGCTATAAGGGCGCGGTGGTCTGGATGCGCGAGAACAAGGTGAAGCAATCGAAGGTGAAGGACGAAGAAGTTCAAATGGCCTTTCTGAAGCACGTGGCCAGACTCTATTATGAAACAGTTGCATCAGCGCTTAAGAAAGCCGACCCAAATCACCTTTATCTCGGCAGCCGTCTGCACGGACGCTGCATCAACGAAGCAACCGTTTCCGCCGCCGGTGCATGCGATATCATTTCGATCAACTATTACCACCGCTGGGAACCGGAAGAGGACCGGATGGAGGATTGGGAAGCATGGTCGGGCCGTCCTTTCTTTGTGAGTGAGTTTTATGCAATGAAGGTCTCCCGCAAAGATATCCCATCCGATGTGGGTGCAGGCTTCCGTGTGCTCAATCACGAGGATGCCGCCGCGTTTTATCACACCCACACGGTTTCATTGTTGAAGGATGTGCCGAGCTGTGTCGGATGGCACTGGTTTAAGTACGCGGATGATACGCCCGAGTGGCAAAAAGGCATTATTTCCAAGGATGGGAATGTTCATCAGATACTGCTGAATGGAATGAAAGTTATTAACGAGCAGGCCTATGCGCTTCGGGGTTTACGTTAATCTGCCTGCCTCCTCAAAAATGCGTTCTTCCGGACAACCTGGGAGCGAACGCAAAATCGGGAGCACGGGCCATCCACCTGAACACGCCGAAAAAGGTGATTTAACCTGTGGGTTAAATGGGTAACTAAATGGATAATCGTTTTTCTTACGTTTCACGCTATAGTCCAGTGTTGGCTTAGTGAAGTATGAATCAGAGGAGTGGGATCAGGATGAGAATTATTGTTTTGTCTTTAAGTCTAGTGGCTTCCGTTACGTTTGCTCAGGAGTCCAATCAGGAAAGTAAAGCCGGACAAACCAATCGGTATACCCGGGCCATGTCCGTGCAGGATGCCAAAACAATGAAGGATGCGCGGAAGAAGCGGTCGGACATTTTATCGAAACGCCATGACATGAAGGACCGGCAGACGCGGGGCGAATTGGTGCGTCAGCTGAGAGAGCTGGAGACGGAGCGCATGGCGGCCGTGCAGCGCCGTGCGGTCGCAGGGGGATGGAAGATACAGGGCAAACATTCCGATGGAAGAGGCTTCCGGTTGATCGATTTTGATGAGAAGGGTTTCCCCGTTTATGAGGAGGATATGAACGTCCAGGCCGCCACCACGACGGGCGCCGATGAAGTGCGCGATAGTGCCACCTTCCAGTCATCGGTTCAGGTCGAGGCCGAGCTAGCCTATCCGGATAACCACAGTGGCATCCAATTAGAGACCTGTACCGATACCGGAGGTGGACAAAATATCGCCTACATCGACAACGGGGACTGGGTCGAATACTCGATCGATATCCCGGCGGCGGGTCAATATAGCATTAATGTCCGAACCGCCTCGAAGAATAGCGGGACCATTAATCTCTCCGCCAACGGAACCTCGATCGGCAGCGTAGAAGTTCCAGATACCAATGGTTGGCAGGCATGGACGACCGTCCGCACGCATGTATTCTTTGCCGCGGCCGGAACCCAGACACTGCGCATGGATTTTGTTGGCGACGGTAGTTCGTTGTTTAATGTCAATTGGTTCTCCTACAACCGTACCGTTATGATTGGGCAATGGGAGACGGGAACTCCGCGCCTTACGCATCAGGAACTCTCTGGAAAGGTTGCTGTATGGGATAGCGATGACACGGACACGAGCGATCATGCGACGCACGTTGCCGGTACCATGGTCTCCCGGGGCATTAATGCGGCAACGCTGGGAATGGCACCGGAAGCGTCCGTTGCATCGTTTGATTCCGGCAATGCTACCGCTGAAATGACGGCCAATGGTGCAGCTGCGCCCGGTACCACGAATCTCTATCTTTCCAATCATTCCTATGGCATCTCAAAAGGCTGGTATTACTACGAGAGCGGCGGGTACTGGACCTTCCGAGGCACGTTTGTCGATGACGATGATCCATCGACCGATTATGCGGAGGACTTCGGCCGCTATGCTTCCCGCTCCGTAGAGTGGGACGGCATTGCCTACAATCTTCCCTACTACCTGATTTTTAAATCCGCCGGGAATGAGCGGACGGATGTGCCGAAGGACGGCGCTACATGGAAAGATGGCTGGACTTCACTCAGCTACGATTCAACGAAACATCCGGCCGGCGACGGCGAGTATAAAGATGGGTGGGATAATATGACGGGAGCCGCGCTCTCGAAAAACCTGATCACCGTCGGCGCTTCCGATGCGGGAGTAGACGGTAGCGGCAATCGCGATCCACAGGAGGCTTCGGCCGTGTCGTTCAGCTCGCGCGGCCCAACGGATGACGGACGCATTAAGCCGGATCTCCAC
Organism: Pontiellaceae bacterium B12227; assembly: GCA_029432775.1. GTDB lineage: Bacteria > Verrucomicrobiota > Kiritimatiellia > Kiritimatiellales > Pontiellaceae > Pontiella. Next base: position 7,382 of record JAROAZ010000019.1, read on the forward strand.
GGAAACGGGACGAGTGTAATATCGTCTACGGCTGGTAGCGACACGAGTACTGGGAGTTACCAGGGAACGAGCATGTCTTCACCGAATTGCTGCGGGTCGGCCGCGCTGCTGATTGACTACTACACATCCCGCTGTTCCGGTTCCATGCGTGCCAGCACCCTGAAAGCGCTGATCCTCCATACGGCGGATGATCGAGGTAAAACCGGACCGGACTATAAATACGGATGGGGCATCATGAACACCCAGGCGGCCGCAGATGTGATCAAGGCGCACGCTGATAATGTGGGTGGCGGGGCCATGATCGAATCCTCGGTTAGCACCGGCATTACCTCGCGTTCGCGTACTTTCAACTGGGACGGTACCTCGCCGCTGCGCGTGACGCTTTGCTGGACCGATCCGCCCGCAACGGAAATGGATGGGCACGACAACCGTACGAAAGCACTCGTTAACGACCTGAATCTCAAGGTCATTGGCCCCGGCGGAACGCATTATCCTTATGTGACGCGATATGTCGCGAATGGGGGATGGGTAGTGAGTAACATTGATAAAAATGCGACGACCGGGATTAATGATGTGGACAATGTGGAGCAGGTCTATCTCGCCGCGCCGACCGCCGGCGACTATACGATCATAGTCGATTATGCCGGCACGCTGACGAACGGAGAGCAGATCTATTCGCTCGTCGTTACCGGCAATTCCGCGGCGGAGCTGACAGAGCTGGAAGAGTGGCGGTCGGATTACTTTGGCACCACCTTTGGTGCCGGTGACACGGCGGACGATGCTGACTACGACGAGGACGGACTGGTTAACCTTATGGAATTCGGGTTAGCGACAGCTCCGATCGTTTTAAATTCAGACCCAGTCATTTTCTCGGTTGATTCGTCCGATGCGGAATTGACGTTTCCTCGCAATCTCAGTTCAACGAATGACTATGATCTTGAAGTCATCTGGTCGGACAACCTGTTATCCAACAACTGGTCCACCATGAGCGTGATTGAAAATATCCTCAGCGAAAGCGGGTCGGTGCAACAGGTTGAGTCGTCGCTGCCCGTGGGCGATTCCACCAACCGCTACTTCCGGCTTCGGATGAATAAGAAGTAAACGCCGGTTTCAGATCGAGCCCTTTAAGGGCGAGGGCTATTAAGATGAAAATGAAATTTGGTTTGTCGGGGTTGCTGCTTGCCGGGCTCCTGGCCGGGTGTCTGGATGAAAAGGAAACTGTAGCGCCTGCAAAGAAACCCGGGCCGGAAACGGCCCTTGTGACGGCGCCAGCGATTGTGGAAGAACCGCACGTCGTCGAGGCTTCCCCGGTTGCGGAAGAGGTGGCGAACGATTACAGCAGGCATCCGCGTATTTTCGGCACAGAGGAAACGCGGGGAGCACTTACCGAAAAGATTGAAAATATCGGTTGGGCGGCCAGTGTCTTTAAAGGGATTCAGGAATCGGTCGAAAAATATGTGGATCAGCATGTCAGTGATCCTGAGTGGATTGTCTCCCGCCTGCAGATGCATTGGAAAACAAAATATGCGAAGACCTATGTGAATGGATCCCATTGGTCGCATGGCGAAGGCGAGGCACCGGTACCGACGGTGCGGTTTGCCGGCGAGCGCGACTGGAATACAGATTATATCCGGCCCAAACTGGAAGATATTCAGCCTTATGTGGAAGATGAACGCGGTATGTGGCTGCAAAATGGGAAGAAAGACGGCAAGCCGTGGGAATGGGCTCCTTACCGGGACACCGGTCACACGGTTGAGTCAATTAATGCCCATATCCTGTCGTTGGCGGAAAAATCGGCGTTTCTCTATTGGTACACCGGCGAGGAAAAATATGCAAAATTTGCGGCGGATATCGCCTGGACCTATATCGAAGGCATGTATCACCGCAGCAATCCGATCACGTTTGAAGATCACTCCAAAGCCGGGATCATCGGCCTGGCAACATTCGAAGTGATTCACGAAGGAATCTCGCAGTCGGTGGCCGTGAGTTATGACTATCTGCATGACTATCTGAACGAGCAGGGGAAGGATCTGAAACTTGCGCAGGATCTGTTGCGGCGCTGGTCGGATCGTATTATAGAAGGTGGCGGTGCGGAAGGAAACTGGAATATTAACCAGGCGCGCAACTTTGTCTACATGGCCCTGGCGCTTGAAGGTGATGACCAGTACGAAGACGGCAAAGGGCAGCAGTATTATATCCGCCAGTTTACCTCGGAATCTTCAAAAAATCAGATGGGACTGCATGAGGTGGTTCCACAGGCATATGATCCGGACGACGGCGTCTGGCCGGAAGCGCCCGGCTATGCATTCAGCGTAACGGATACGATTCTTCAACTCGCTCAAGTAATTCATAACGGCTCGGGGCAGGATGTGCTGGAAATGGTTCCCATCATTGTTCCGGCCGCAACGGTAGCCTCGCAGTTTCTTTTCCCGAATGGCTATATGGTCGGGTTTGGCGATACCTACCATCAAAAACCGTATATGGATTCGCTGGAGCTGTTGCTGGCCCGTTTCCAGCGGTTGGAAGATGAAGAGGCGGCCAAACAGATTGTGCCGTTGATTGAAAATCAGATGAAGCTGAATGGCTATCGCCGGGACCGCAATCGGTCGCTGCTGGCCTTGACGAGTTTTGTCGACAAGCTGCCGGAAGGGAAGTCGGAAAAGCCGCTCCAGACCCGGACGTTCTACACGGACAGCGTCAGTTACCTTGCTCAGCGTAATTCGAAGGATGCCGAGAACGGATTGATGATTTCGCTGGCCGGTTCGCGCGGCGGCCATATGCAGGCCAACGGCATGGCGATGGAGTTGTATGGAAAAGGCATGGTGCTGGGCCCCGATTCCGGCCGCGGGCCGAGCTATTGGACGACGAGCCACGGTGAATACTATATGCGCTTCGCCGCACATAACACGGTGTCGGTGGACGGCATTTCCGATTACAGCCATAAAAAGAAAATCGCGTACGATATTCTTTCGATGGAACCCGCCGCCGGTTCATATGACGCGCTATCGGAGAATTATTCTTTTACCGAAACGGAATTTGTTGAACCCAAAACCGATGCGCTGCAGCGCCGTACGCTGGGGATTGTCCGTGCGTCGGACACCGTTGGGTATTATGTCGATATCTTTCGTTCCAAACGAAAAGACGGAAACGATAAAAAACATGAATATATCTACCACAACGTGGGGCAGGAACTTCAGTTGGCCGGTAAGGATGGCAAACCTTTAATTCTGAAACCGACCGAGGAGCTGGGGACGGAGTCGGGGGACCATAAAGGCTACAACTATTTTGCCGAGAAGTTTTCCACGGATTGGAATGCCGACTTTTATGCGCAGTTTAATGTCTCCCTGAAAAAGGGGAAAGATACGTGTATGCGAATGTGGATGAAGGGGGAACAGGACCGGCAGGTCTTTTCAGTAAAATCGCCGGTGTCGCGTGCCGTCTGTAAAGGGTCCGTTCCTCGGGAGTTGTGGGACCTTCCGTTGCCGACGCTGATTGTGCGACAGGAAGGAGAGGCATGGACGAAGCCGTTTGTGGCAGTTTATGAACCCTTCTACAAGGACGATGGCAGTGCATTGAAGAAAGTCCAGGCGTTGGAACCCCGTGCGCCGGCGGGCGACTTTGTGGGGATTGCTGTTCAGACGAAAGCAGACGGCATACAGTATATTTTCAACAATACGGACGATGCCGTAAAAGCCTCGGTCATGGATATGATTTTTATCGGAACCTACGGAGCTATATCCGTTACGGAGCAGGGTCTTAAATCGTTCTACCTTGGCCGGGGGCGCGCACTGATCAAAGACGGCATGGGGATTGATGGCCAGGGGCAGGTGGTCAGCGCTTCCCTTGAGAAAACGTCCAGAGGTTGGATCTACAGCGCGGACAAGGAAGTCCTGTTGCGTGTAGATGGCAAAAAAGTCAAGTTGCCGGCTGCGCATAACGCGGTTGTTGAATTTTAGTGCGATCTCCTGAAGCCAGCTTAATGGGTGACCTGCTTCGGGGCAGAACGCCGCGTATCGTTAAGGTCTTTTTCTGGATCATCCTGAAGGGGGCGCCGGTCTGGGTGGGCCCTTTTCTGACGGGACGGATTATCGACCTCGGAAGTGCCGCTGATCCAGACGTTGGAAAGCTGATTCTCTATATCTCGATTCTGGCCCTTCTGTTTATCCAGAATGTGCCGTCGGCCATGATGTATATGGGCAACCTGGTGCATCTCACGCGCGGCATCGGACGGGATCTGCGCATTCGGATCTGCCGGCAGCTGCAGATTCTCTCGCTTCACTATCACAGCCGTAACAGCATCGGTGCGCTGCATACGAAAGCGATTCGGGATATTGAGCTGATAGAGCAACTGCCGAAACTCGTCACGGAACAGGGGTTCGGCTTTCTGATGGCGGTGCTGATCTCCAGTGTCGCGATCTATCAGACCAAACCGGAGGCCTTGCTCTTTTTCTTTTTAGTAGTGCCGATCTGCGCAGTCATTTCGAGCTATTTCCGGAAGAAGCTGAACGACAGTGCAAACAGCTACCGCAAGAGTATGGAAGGCATGAGCATGCATCTCAACGAGATGGTCACCATGATTCCGATAACGCGGGCACACGGGGTCGAGGAGCAGCAGCTGCGCAGTGTCGAGAGTGGTATTCACTCGGTGTACCGGCATGGCGTTGATTTTGATAAGCTGACCCAGCTCTTTATGGCGCTCAGCTGGGTGGTGATGGGGGTCATGCAGGTGCTGTTTCTCGGCGGCTCCATGTATGCCTGTTTCGAAGGGCATATCTCAGTGGGGGATGTGGTCATGTTTAACGGGTTCTTTATCACGCTATCCAACAGCCTCGCCACGTTGTTGACGGTGATTCCCCAGCTGCTGCAGATGCGCGAATCGATAGAGTCGATCAGCGAAGTGCTCAGCGCACCGGACCAGGAGGAAAACAGCGGCAAGCCGACCTATGCGTCGGTCCGGGGTGCATTCAACCTGGAGCAGGTCAGTTTTACCTATCCGGAGTCCGACCGACACGCGATCCGGAAGTTGACCTTACGCATTGAAGCCGGAACGTCGCTTGCGATTGTCGGGCCCAGCGGCGGGGGTAAATCAACGCTGCTCGCATTGCTCCTGGGTTTTATCCGCCCCGGTGCAGGGAAGATTATGCTGGATGGTCGGGACATGCAGCAAATGGACCTGCGCAGCTATCGCCAACAGGTCGGCGTGGTGACACAGGACCCGGTCTTTTTCTCAGGCTCTGTATTTGAGAATATTGCGTACGGAGGTGAGAACGTAACCCGGGAAGAAGTCTTCCAGGCATTGGAAAAAGCACATGCCCGTAAATTTGTGGAAGAGCTGCCGGATGGACTCGATGCGCGCATCGGAGTGGACGGCGCCCGGCTTTCGGGCGGTCAGATGCAGCGGCTTTCCATTGCCCGGGCGATTGTGCGCGACCCCAAGGTGCTGATTCTCGATGAGGCCACCAGTGCACTGGACATGGAGTCGGAACGCCATATTCAATCCGCTCTGGATGCGCTGATGAAAGACCGCACGACGCTGATTGTTGCCCATCGGATTTCAACCGTCGAAAATGCCGACCGAATCGCCGTGCTCGATAAGGGCCGGTTGATTGATTGCGACACACCGGATCAACTTTTAAACAATGAGAACTTTTATAGTCGCGCCGTTCGCGGCATTAATGGTGAATCATAGGCGAGTATAAAGCGCCGCATTCAGTGCCGATTGTTAGAAAAGGAAATATTCGATGAAAAGGTTATGTGGATTGATGTTGTTATCAGGAATTCTTGCGGCGATGGCCTTCGTGCCGATTCCGACGAGCGCCGCTTTAAAAGTCGGGTCGCTGTTTGCCGAGCATATGGTGCTGCAACGCGACATGCCGGTGCCGGTCTGGGGCACAGCGGATGCCGGTTCCAAAATCATAGTCGAGTTTGCCGGCCAGAAAAAGACAACCGTCGCGGATGCTTCCAATCATTGGAAAATCACGCTGGATCCGCTGGTTGGTTCCTTCGAGCCGCGTACGATGACGGTGCTGTCTTCAACCGGAAATGAGAAATCAGAAATCAGCAATGTCGTGGTTGGCGAGGTCTGGATCTGTTCCGGACAGTCGAATATGCAGATGGGGTATGGCGGGATTCCAAAGATTAAAGCGCTGGGGCCAACGGCAAAAAACCTCCGGACCTTCGAGGTGAAAAAAACCGTCGCCTTCACGGAGCAGGATTCCTGCCAGGGTGCGTGGGCCGTGAATCATCCCGGCAGCGCCGTGGCATTTTCCTTTGCCTATTTTCTGGAAGCCGCCGCCGAGGTGCCGGTGGGCATCATTCTGACCTGCTGGGGCAGCTCGTCGCTCGAAGCGTGGATGCCGCGCGATATGGCCGAGACGGTACCGCACTTTAAAACAATGATGGAAGAGTTCGACGCGGACACTGAGGCGCGCACCCGGATTCAAGGCATTCTGGATGGCCCGAAGCCCTGGAGCAGACAGGATGATATCTTTCTGCGCCGTCAGTCGAATATTCTCTACAATGCCATGCTGGCACCGCTCGCACCCTATGCCTGCCGGGGACTGGTCTGGTATCAGGGCGAACGGAATGCGCAGACCCTGTTAAGCCTCTCGGGAAAGCAATGGTTTGAGAACCACTCCGGAATGCTGAAGTATGGCGACACGCTTACGCAGTGGATGACCCGTCTGCGGGCAGCATGGAACCGCGATGATTTCCATTTTCTGGTCGTTATGCTGCCGGGCTATTACAAGGCCTTGCCGACCGGACCGCAGGAAGGGCCGGAAAGCCCGGTGGCCCATTCATGGGGATGGATTCGCGAAACGCAGCTCCAGGCATTGGAACTTTCAAACACGTCGGTGGCCAACACCATTGATCTGGGGGATGTGAAAAATATCCATCCCAAAGACAAGCTGCCGGTCGGTAAACGTCTCGCCCTGCTGGCTCAGCGCGATACGCTGGGAATGCCTGTTGAAGCGCAGGGACCGGTTTTCCAACGGTTGGAAACAAAGAGGGGATCGCTGGTTGTCCACTTCGATCATGCAGACGGTCTCAAGACGACGGATGGGGAAACTCCGGCCGGATTCTGGGTGGCGGATGACTCGTTTAACTGGGTAACTGCCGAGGCAACTATCAAAGGGAAGACCGTTGTGCTCCAATCTCCGGAGCTGAAAAAACCGCTTCATGTGCGCTATGCCTTTGCCGGCAAGCCGCAGGTGAACCTTGTGAATGGTGCCGGCCTTCCGGCCTACCCGTTCCGTACCGACCGGGCTGAACCGTAAAAATGGGAAGAATGGAAATAATGAAAACGGATAAGAAAATGTGGATGCTTGGTCTGATGGCCTTGATCACTGTGGGAGTACAGGCTGCCGGACGAATTCCCGGTAATGCGGAGCACCCTCCCAATATGATCTTTATCCTGACCGACGATTTGGGCTATGGCGATGTTTCGTGCCTGAATCCGGAGCGGGGGAAAATTAAAACACCGAACATGGATCAGCTGGCGGCCGAAGGAATGACCTTCACCGATGCGCATACCAGCTCCTCGGTCTGCACCCCGACACGCTACAGCATTCTGACCGGTCGCTATAATTGGCGGTCGCGTTTGCAGAAGCAGGTACTGATGGGCTTTGATCAACCCCTGATCGAAGACGAACGCATGACCGTGGCCGACCTGCTGAAGCAGCAAGGCTATAATACGGCCTGCATCGGCAAGTGGCATCTGGGGCTGGGGATGCCGACGGTAAACAATGAACCGATGAATGCAGAGGGCCTCTCCAACGTGGATTGGAAAGGAACGATTGCCGGAGGGCCGGTGGATCTGGGCTTCGACTATTATTACGGTATTTCAGCTTCGCTGAACATTCCGCCGTATATCTATATCGAAAATGATCGGTTTGTCGGAGATGAGATCGTGATGCACAAAAAAGGCCGTAAGGGTCCGAAGGAAAAGAACTTCGACGATGTGCAGACGCTGCCGATCCTGACGCAGAAGACCATTGAATATATTGAACAGCAGGATGCCGCGACGCCGTTCTTCATCTACTGCTCGCTGACATCTCCTCATACTCCGCTGGTACCCACGGATGAGTGGAAAGGCAAGAGCGGCCTCGGCGATTATGGCGATTTTGTGATGCACACCGACGCCGTCATCGGTGAAATTGTCCAGGCATTGGATAATAAAGGGCTGGGCGAAAACACCATCGTGATCGTGACCAGCGATAATGGTACTTCCAAATGGTGCGGCACAAAGAAACTGCTCGAACAGGGGCACCACTTCAGCGCGCAGTATCGTGGTTCGAAAGGCGATCTGTGGGATGGCGGGCATCGTGTTCCGTTCTTTGTTCGCTGGCCGGCCGGGGTGCAGGCGGGCACCACCTGTAACCAGCTTGTATCATTAAATGATTTCATGGCGACCTGCGCAGAGCTGACCGGGGCGGACATTCCGGACGAAGCAGGCGAAGACAGTGTCAGTTTTCTGCCGGCGCTTTCCGGTGAAAAGATTACATCCGGTCGCGCCGGAGTCATCCATCACTCCTTCAGCGGCCACTTTGCCTATCGTCTGGGAAAGTGGAAGCTGCTGCTCGCAAAAAGTTCCGGCGGGTGGACTGCGCCGACCGAAGCAGAAGCACCGGCGGATGCGCCCAGTGCCCAGCTTTACGATATGGAAGTCGATCCCGGCGAAACCAACAATCTGTATGAAAGCCATCCGGAAGTGGTGGAGCGTTTGCTGAAACAGCTTAAAGCCGAAGTGGCGCGTGGTCGCAGTACGGACGGTATGCAGCAGAAAAACGATGTGGACAATATCGTTCTCTGGAAAAGCGGTGCGGAATAACTGATACCGAATTTCGATCTGGAATTGTTGAAGGATTCCGAGTGGATAGTGTTCTGTCCGGAGCTTGGAAGTGGCCACCAAGAGGCACAATAAACAAAACGACAAGTTTGGTTTGGGGTTGATTGGGGGTTGGCTTAACAACGTGATGCAGTATGGTTTGAGCTATGTCCTACTATAATAAAACAAGCTATACGCTTTTGAGTCGTGCATGTGACACGGATGATGAAGAAGCTTGGAATGAGTTGGTGGGTCATTACGGACGGTTTATTCTCTACATTCTTGGGGAACTTGGGGTTCCTGAAGGCGAACGGCAGGATGTAATGCAGAATGTTCTGGTTGGTCTGACCCGCACCCTGAAGAACTATGACCGAAGCCGATCGACCTTCCGGAACTGGCTGGGAACGGTTATCCGCAATACAGCGGTTAACTATTTTCGTAAGCGGCAAAGCCGTCCGTCCAACTTTTGTGAATTGGAGAATGAGAGCGCTGCGGATGAATTAAAGGTTCCTTCGGATATCCACCTGTGGATTGAAAGTGAGTGGGCCACCTATATCGGAAATCTGGCTATGGAACGCGTGCAGCAGGTTTTTAAAGGGCAGGCGATCGAGGCTTTTGAACTGGGTCTGGATGGAAAAACAGCCGCCGAAATTGCGGAGGAAACCGGCCTGACGGTTGCATCGGTTTACACGCTTCGGAAACGGGTGAAACAGCGGTTGCTTCTGGAGGTGCGTTCGCTTACCGAGGAGCTGGAGCTGTGAGTGATCGAAATGAATCCCAGGCTACGGGGGACTATGTTCCGGATAAACGTTTGAGCCAATTGTACAGCGAGGCCAATGACCTGGATACGCATGGTCTGGAGGAACTCTGTCCTGCTTATTCGGAGCTGGCGGCGACAAAAAGTCGCTATCAGGATGAATCGTTAATTGGCGAAGGTGCGCTGAAGGAGGTTTTCCGGACGTACGACCTGCAGTTCCAGCGCTGGATTGCCATGGCACGCCTGCGTGCCGGTCGCGGACCGGAATTCTATGATCTGTTCGTTCGGGAGGCCAGGCTGGTGGCCTCGTTGAGTCATCCGAATATTATCAAGGTCTATAATATCGGGGTAGGGAAAGATGGGCGCCCCTTTTTTACAATGGACCTGAAAAGCAATACCACGCTGAGGGATGTGGTCGGCCGGGCAGCGCGCGGCGAGTTGCATCAGCAGCTTCAGATTTTCTGCCGCGTGTGCGATGCCATGGCCTATGCTCATTCGCAGGGAGTTGTTCATCTGGACCTTAAGCCGGACAATATTCAGGTGGATGATTTCGGTGAGGTTTTGGTCTGTGACTGGGGTTTGGGCAAACTCATTGAAGAAGCGGAATTTGAGCAAAGTGGATCTGAAAGCTCACCACATATATGGGGCAACATGACATTGGTTGGGCAGATCAAGGGCAGCCTGGGGTATATGGCTCCCGAACAGGTGGTTTCCGGCGAGGCCAAGGATCAACGGACGGATATTTATGCACTGGGCTGCATCCTGCATTTTATTCTGACGGGCAAGCCCCCCTTCACCGGGACACGTGAGGATGTGCTGGAGAAAACATCGCAATCCAAAGTGATTTCCCCGCGGCTGAACTACCCGGCCTGCTATGTGCCTGAAGGGCTGGATGCGGTTGTGATGAAAGCAACTGCCTTGGAGTCGGATGCTCGTTACGCCTCGGTTTCCGATTTGCTTCAGGAGATCGAAAGTTATCTTGCCGGTTTTTCGACCCGTGCTGAAAAATCGGGTTTTTTCCGGGAGGCGGGACTTTTTGTTGCGCGAAACCGGGTCGAAACCTCTATTACAGTGGTGTCTTTGTTTATACTTGGGGTGATTGGCGCGTTCTCTTTTCAGCATATTAATGAGCAAAGAGAAAGGACTGCTCAGTTGTCCGAGGAGATGGAGACTCTCGATACAGAATATTCTTCATTTGTGGAGGAGACCAAGGTTGGGCAGGAACTTTTGGCCGGACAATTGGTGATGGCCGCCATGAATTTGAGGACTTTGGCGATTTATGAGCACCCGATACGTACGATACGCCAATGTGAGCGGTTAATGCAGGCCGCTCTGCAACAGGATCCGGATAGTGCAGAAGCATTTGACCTTCAGTTTGGACTAAGATGCCTGACGCTGGATTACCGCGCGGCATTGAATTGTCCGGATTCTATTCACCAGCTGCCGCACTACGTGCAGAGTATTCACCTCGCCAAGGCATTTTCTGATTTTGATTTTTCAGACACAAAGCGTCCGTCCGTGCCGCAGTTGGTCGGTTTTTTTCAAAAGGCGCGTTTTATTGATAAGGGAAGGGCCCATCATCTTGAGCGGGTTCTTGCGTATGATCTAGCCGCCCGTACTGATAAAACCGGTTATGCATCCGTGATAGAGGCGTATTTGCAATATGCCCATGACGACCGCGACTCGATAAGCCTTGCTCATGCCCGTGAGGATGGGGGACTCACTATTCAGGCTGAGGGCGATGTGGTATTGGCGGGACAACCCGGGTTTAATAAATGCCTTTTACGTTTCATCTCCTTTCGTTCCCTTCAGCTTGAGATCAAGGGGCGGTTTGAGCTGTTTGATCTGAATGATTTGCCGGTTGAGTCCGTTGATTTAAGCCGTTGCCGGGGTGTGGTGCTCAAAAAAGCGGTATCCCTTCCCCGATTACAGCGTTTATATGTGCGCAAGGGTCAGTTTGAAGAACGTGAGCTGAGGGCCATGATTGTTTCAAATGAATCCATTGAAATCGTCGAGCGCACGGTTGATTGAGGTTTAGTCTGATTTCATCTTAGGGCTGAGCGAGCCGCATACACCCTGGTTTTGATACTTGAGTGAAATGTTGGACTTCTATCGCATAAAGCCGACAGTTCTCAGATTTCTTTCCTTTATCAGATCACCCTGATGCAGCGCTTTTAATGTTTCCGCAAAGGAAAAATCCTTCTGGTATACAGCTGTTAATCTTTTATCAAAAAAAACACCGCCGAACTGTCCCAAGCGCATCACTCCTTACTAATCAACAAGTATAGAGTCGGAATCTGTATGGTTTTCTCGGACTGCTGTAATCAAACGCTCCGGGGTGGCTACGGATGATGTGTGTATCAAAGTGGCAGGCGGCTAGTGCCGGTATGAGAGCCGTGTGCGGGCTATGAATAAGGAGAGGCATATGTATAAGAAATATATAGGGATTACATTAATTGCGGGACTGTGCTCCGCGCAGACTGCATCAGCGCAGTATTTTACGAATAACCTGACCGATGCAGTGAGTGCTGCGGCCGAATTTTATGAAAATCTGGGGCCGGACGGGGCTTTCAGCTACAGTGCAACGGTGGCAAGCAATTTTACCACAGCCGGGGCGACTCTGGGCCTAGGTGTCGGTGTTTCGAATGATACGGACAATGCGCGCAGTTACTTGGCTACCGATTTTTCTGCGTATACCAATGGCGCATGGAAAGCGCATATCACCATAGAGCGACCAACAGCCGAAAATAATTTTGTCTTTTTCGGGCTGGGCAATGGACAGCCCCGGGCGGCGAATGATTATCAGCCGCGTTCGGGCACCAACATGTATCTTCAAATTGTATTCGGCAATGGAAGCAACTCGCCGCGAATCTTCAAGAATACAACGCCCGGAACGATTACCAAAATAGCGCAGGGATCAGAGAATGTTATTGGTGCTGGCGTTGATATCTGGATGAGCTATCAGCCGGTCACTGAAGAATTAACGTTCGAGGTGGATCACTGGGAAGATGCTGAAGGCATCAACACCACGCTTTCGGCCAGCATTGCCGGCATGGGCTTTAATACCAATAATGCCAATATCTTTTTTGGCGGAAATGCGACGACAGTTTTCAGCGATTTCTATGTCGAGGAAGTTTCTTCGGATGCTCCTCCGGGTATCCCTGACGGATTATATTCAACCATCAGTAATATGGCGGTCCGGCTTGACTGGGACGAGTCCAGCGGCTTGGTCGATGCCTATGTCGTGAAGCGTTCACAGGAGAGTGGTGCCGGCTATATCGCTCTGGATACCGTAACTGAGAACTCATATGTGGATACGGGTGTTGAATCCAACAAGACCTACTACTATGTGGTGTGCGCCACAAACCAGTATGGCGAAAGTGAATCCATTGAAGTTACCGGTGTGGGGCTTCCTTATGATATTATTGGCACCGATACCACATTTGGGAACAATCCCGCATTGGCTAAAGACAATCTGTTTGATGGTGACATAACAACGTATTTCGATGCCACGGGTGTGCCGGGTCATGCAGGATTGGACTTTGGCGATGGCAACGAGCAAAAGGTTCGTCAAATTACATATGTTCTTAGAAACTGGAATCCGTATGCCTACAGGAATGCAACCAACGCCACCTTTGAAGGTTCAGATGACCCGACCTTTGCTACTGGTGTGGAAGTCCTGCACACGGTGCCGACGACGGTTCAAACCTATCCTTCGGTGAATGCAGTCACGATTACCAATACTTCGACCTTCCGGTACGTCCGCCTGCAATCAAGGTCTGATAAACCGCTAAACCACTTTGCGGAAATAGCCTTCCTTACCGATGCGGACTTCACCTCTAACGATACACCCAAGTATTGGCTGGATGAATATGAGTTGGTGACGGGTGGAGACTATGAAGCAGCGGATCTTGAGGACAGTGATGGCGACGGCCATGCGGCCTGGAAGGAATACGTTGCGAGCACCATTCCAACGGATTCCAACGATGTGCTTAGAGTGACTTCCTACATGAACACAACCAATGGTGTTATCATTACCTGGCAATCGGTAGAGGGCAAGAATTACAGCGTTGTCACAAATGCGAGCCTGACAGATCCGAATCGTGGAGCGGCAATGTCCGGTATCATCGGACTGGACGGAGAAACCTCCGTTACTTCCAGCGTACCGACAGAAGCCAACCTGTTCATGGAGATCGGCGTGGAGTAAATGCTGTGGCCCGCCGGAGACCAATTTCCGGCGGGCAGTGTATCAACGTTTTACTGTGATCATTAAACCATGAAAAATAGATCAATCTGTAGCGGTTTCAAAGAGCCCCAGCTTCTTATGGGTTTAGTCGTTTCGTTCGCCGTTTGCTCAACGGCGGAAGTGCTGCAGCCGGTCGGGATCAAAGAGGTATCCAGCGAATATAATTCCAGTCAGTCCGCCACCAGGGCCATAGATGGTTCCGGCTGTTCTGATGACGAAGTCACAATAACGACAACGGTAAGGAATGGAGGACCGGATGATCTGCATTGGCTGTCCGCGAGGAAACCGGTGGCAGGGCAGTACATTACCTATGATTTGGGCATGCTGTACGACGTGAGTGCAATATACATCTGGAATTATGCATTCCATGGAAAAAATGATCGCGGAATCAAGCAGTTCGATGTCATGGGTGCTGGAAGTGATGGCCTTTTTGATACGAGTGTTGCTCAGAACCTTATTCTCGACATGGTTCATGGATATGATGCGGGCGTAGCGCAAATGAAGCCAGTTAATGCTGAACGTATACGTTATATCCGGATCAAGATCGATTCCAACCATGGCGCCGATAAATTGGTTGGCCTCAGTGAAATCCGGTTTGAGGGAACCCCTTCTGAGCAAAAACCGTTAGGGCTGATTATGGCTTCTGCCGATATGCGGTTGAATGAATTTATAATATCCAGGGCAGATGTTTCGGCGATGGTTTGCCGCCGATAACGGCGGCATGAAAGCAAGAAAAGGAGAACATAATGAATAAAAGAATACTTATAGGAGCTGCTGTATTATTGACGGCAGGGATTGTGCAGGCGGCGATTATTCAACCGGTTGCGATTGATGATCATTCCAGTGAGTTTAATGCCAGTCAGGCAGCAGAATTAACTATCGATGGGTCGGGTTTTATCGATGATCCGGTTACTGCAACCTCGTTAAGTGCAACAGGTGGTCCGGATGACCTTCACTGGCTGACTCGAGGAGTGGTAGAAAATCAATTCATTACGTTTGACTTAGGGGCTGAGTATGATCTAACAGCGACATATGTCTGGAACTATGCTTTTCCAGGTAATAATCGTTGGCAGCGTGGAGTTAAGCAGTTCGATGTTGTCGCAGCCGGAAGTGATAAGGTCTTCGACACTACTGCTGGAACAGACCTGATATTAGCCGCAGGCGGCGAAGCGGCAACAGAAGCTGCACAGACATTGGCCATTCCAGCATCCGCTGTCCGGTATGTCCGGTTTGAGATTGATAGCAACCAGCTGGATGAAACGAGTCAGACTGGAAAATATGCCGGATTGAGTGAAGTCCGTTTTGAAGGAACGGTTGTTCCGGAACCGGCCACGCTTGGGCTGGTTGCTGTATTCGGCGGCGTGGTTCTGTTTATCCGCCGGCGTTTCATGATCTAACTCATCGCATGCTCCTGTGATGTTTGGCGGGCTCTGTCAGTTCGGCAGAGCCCGCTGTTTTAGTTTATTGAGGTTGCGGAATATGAGTTGGGAAAAGTCGGGTTCAGGACAAGGTGTGAAGGCTGGGATAAGAATCATGAAATGTCAGTTGACTAGAATAGGGGTCATGATTGTGTGGGCCTCACTGCTTGGAGTTTGTGCAGCGGAACACTACAAGGTTTATTTGATCGGCGGACAGTCGAATGGAACGGGGCGGGGCGATGCCGCGCAACTGACGGGCGAGCTGGCCCATCTGAATCAGACGCACACCAATATTCTATTCTATTATCATAAAACGCTGGATGCATCGAATAATACACTTCCGGAGGATACCTGGGTAAGTCTCGCTCCGGGCTCGGGGCATGGTAGGACCAGTCCGGTCAATTCGCCGGAATTCGGTCCCGAACTGGCTTTTGGCTATGATATGGCGCAGGCGTTTCCAGACGATCATATTGCCATCATTAAATATACGCACGGCGGGAGCACGCTCTATGAAGAGTGGTCGCCTACCGGCACACGGTATCCAACCTTTTTAGAAACCATCGATGCGGCGTTGGCCGACCTGGATGCAGAGGGGCATACCTATGAAATGATCGGCATGCTCTGGCAACAGGGGGAACATGACCGCGGGACCGGACCGGCTGCCGCCTATGAAGAAAACCTGACGTTGCTGATCTCCCGCGTTCGACGCGATTTGTTTGGCGGCTGCAGTCTGCCTTTCGTGATCGGGGGGCTTTCCTCGAACCAGACTATGGATGTTTATGATGTTTCCACCGGTTCAGGAAAGGTGAGACTTGCGCAGGAGACGGTCGCTGCAAACGTTGACGGAGCGGGCTTTGCCAACTCGGACGGATGCCAGGTCTTTGCATCTGCAACGATTCACTTCGATGGCCTCGGACAGGCGAAACTGGGCTCCGAACATGCCGCTGTTATGATTCAGCTTGAAGCGGATGATGTAGACTATGACGGTCTTTCAACCGCGCAGGAGACAGCGGAAGGCACGGATCCCGATAACCCGGATTCCGATGGAGACGGACAGAAGGATGGCTTTGAGTATCGGGCCGGAACCGACCCGCTCAATTCAAACTCCGTGTTCAAAGTGAACAGTATTGTGGTTGCCAGCAATGAAGTGACACTGAACTGGCCTAGCAAGGCCGGAAACAGCTATAGAGTGGATCACAGTGTCGATTTGTCGGAATGGACCAAAGTCGAAGATGCATATCCGGCAGCGGCAACCGGGACGAATACGGTATGGTCATATGAGCTCAGTTCGGTTGAAAATCCAGGCGTTGTTATTTCCAATGTGTTGGCGTTATTCGATGCGGAAGTCGGCACAGATGGCAATTTTGACAATGAGGCTTTTGACTCGGTTGACACGGAACCCCAAACCACAGCGACCCGATTGTCTCAGGGAGGATCTCTGGATGGCGGCGGCGCCGGCGATATTATCCTTTCCAGGGATTTTTTCGACACCAGCGACTCCGGGGCTCCGGGTTTTAACCTGGCGAATGTCAACCTGACCAGCCAGAGCGCGGCGGCCGCTGCGGGCGACTGGTTTTCGTTCACCCTTCAGGCGAACGGATATACCGCAAACTATGAATCACTCTCGTTCTATACGGATCAGACATCAAGCGGCGCGAACGTGGATATCAGCTACACCCTGGGGGGCACAGAAACGTTCATTATCCAAAACTATGAGCCGCCGACTAATAATGTTGATGTCGAGTTGATGTCGGTTGATTTTTCCGACTTTTCCAGTAGTGAGGATGTGGTATGGACCTTCTATATTTACGGTGCGCCGGCCAGCTCGCATGGAACCCGTTTCGATGACATCACGTTGCATGGTACGGCGACGACATCAGCTCCGGTTGTATTGGCGCTATACGATGCCGAAACCGGGGGGAACGGCGACTTTAATACGGAAGCCTTTGATTCAGTCGATACCGAGGCGGGCACCACGGCGTCCCGGATGTTCCAGGGTGGATCGTTGAGCGGCGGCGGCTCTTCGTCATTTGTTTTGGGGAACGGTCTTTTTGATACGAGTGCCTCCGGCTCCCCCGGCTTCAACCTTGCGGATGTCAATGTGGCCAGCCAGAGCGCGGCCGCCACAGCCGGAGACTGGTTCGCTTTCACGATCGATCCGGAAGGAAGCACAGTGGATTATAGTTCGCTCTCCTTCTATACCGACCAGGCTTCATCGGGCGGGAAAGTCGATGTCAGCTATACGACCGGAACAACGGAAACATTTATTCTGCAAAACTATTCCATGCCGGGGGATAATGCTTCGGTTGAGTTGAAAAACGTGGATTTTGACGATTTCTCCAGTTCCAACAGTGTGACCTGGACCTTCTATCTCTACGGTACACCCCATTACCTGCATGGCATCCGGTTTGACGATATTACGCTGTATGGAAAATCAGATGCGGTGATTGAGCCGGAAGAAGAGCCCGCCGCGGGGTTTTATCGAGTCAACCTGCAGTAGAACAGTATGTAACTGCATGATTAAGAAGGGTCGGTTGCTGGTTGAGTTAGAGATTTTTTTGTATTCAGAAAATGCCCATTGGAGTTAACAAAGTAACCCTGTGAGGGATATTAGATTATGTACCATTACGCTATTTTTTTTGGTGATTACAAAGGCTTGTAGAATCCAGGCGCAGTAAATGGTGTTGAAGACATCGTGCTTTGGAAAACGGTAAGGGCGACCTCGATGTTCTTTGAAGTTGAGCTGAATGCTCAATAATTAACCTGCGGCTTCGGCCGCAGGATTTTGCAGGTCGACGACTGAAGGTTCTGGGCACTCATTGCTCCTGCTCAGAACCTTTGGTTGAAGACCTCTTGTTTATTTTAATATCGGAAGAGGTCAGGGGAGAAAAGTGAGAAGAATTGCGACTATCTTGAGTCTGTGCATCGTGTGGCTGTCGAGTCACTCAGCTCGGGCGAATTGGTTCACAAATGATTTGACCGATGCGACGAGCGTTGCCGCCTTTTTCAATGAAAACCTTTCTCCTTCTGGAAACGGGGTTTGGAGCTATGCCAGCGATTATGCTCAAGCGCAGGACGGAACGCTGAACACCGAGCTGCAGGGCGGTGCGGTGATTGATTTCGTGACGACGGACGACGATTCTGCACGCAGTTATCTTGCCACTGAATTCAGCAACTATGCCGACAGTTCCTGGACGGCGCACATTGCCGTGGAAACGGTGAATGAGGCGCCGAAGAACAAAATATTTTTCGGATTGGGGGCCGGGGACGTCAACAGCAGCGACTCCTATAAGCCGACGAGCGGGGATCATGTTTATATTTCCTGGCAGTCCGGCAATTCGGGGTCAAAAGTGACGGTGTTCGGCAACAGTACAACGATCACGAATACCGGAAAGTGGCAGGGCGATCCGGGCTATGACATTTATATGCACTATGATCATGAAGCGCAGACGATTGAGTTTGAGATCGATAACTGGAACGGCGGGCGCTACAGCGATGTGGATATTTCCGTGGGCCCGTTAGCGGTTGATTCTTATCTCAATGATGCGGATAATATGAGCATTTTTTTCGGCGGCAACGCCACCATGACTTTTCGTGATTTTTATGTTGAGGAAAAGTTTCGGTGCGTGCATCCGGGGATACCGCTGACCGTTGAGGATTTGGATCTCATCAAGGCAAACCTCAATAACGAGCCCTGGGCAACGGGGTACGCGGATCTTGTAAGCGATTCCCATTCCTCACTGGATTATGAAATGAAAGGGCCGTTCGCCGAAGTGGGCCGCACCACAAACAGCAGTGCTTGGGAGAACGACATGGGAGCGGTTCATAACCTGGCACTCATGTGGTATTTTACAGAAGATGAAGCGTATGCGCAGAAAGGCCGCGATATTCTGATCAGCTGGGCCACGAACCATACCGAGTTTCTATCTGGAGAGACCTATTTAACGATGGGCTATAATGCCTGGCTAGTCTTTGAAGGCGCGGATATCCTGCGTGGCACCTGGCCGGGGTGGACGGTCGAGGACACAGAAACCTGTAAAACCTATTTTGAAAACGTGTGGTGGGATGAGACCCATATTGCCCTGCCCGGGCCACTGCGTTCAGCCAATCAGGGTGCATCTCAGTATGCTGCCGCGCTGGGGGTTGCCATCTTTAATGACGACGAAGAAAAGTTTAACCTGTGTCTCCAGGCGTTTCGTGCGGATCCGTGTGGCGGACTGATGGACAGCCTGCCGAACGGACAGGTGGGCGACACCGGGCGTGATGCGCATTCGCAGGGTGAAATTCAGCTGCAGACCTGGGCGGCGGAAGTATTCTGGAAGCAGGGCATCGATGTGTATGCAGAGCATGACAACCGACTGCTGGCGGCGGGGGAATATTATTCCCGCGTGGCGATGAATTTTGACACGCCGTTTGTTACGGCGGGGACGGTGTATGATATTTATCCCGAACTGAACTCCCTGGCCGCTTCGAACCACACCTATTTTATCGGCCCCCGCTCGTTCAATATGCTGCAGGGCGCCTATGTGGTTCGCAAGGGCATGAGCGCGCCTTATCTTGAAGAATACCTCTCCTGTTTTGAGCAGGATGCAGACTCCTTCTGTTATCTGAAACCGGCGGATACATCCACGGCTGCGGTTCCTGCTGCACTGACCGAGCCGGCGGGCGTTGCTTCGGTAACCAGCCTGAACGGGGTAAATATGGGCAACTGCACGTCCGGCAGTCAGTCCTACAGTTCCGGCACCTGGTCGGTTTCCGGTAGGGGGTCGAGAATGTACTACAGCTCAGATCCCGACTATCATTTTTCCTATCTGCCGGTGACTGGCGACGCCACAATCATTGCGCAGCTTACCGGTATTTCGGGGGGATCTTCCACAGATGCCCGCGCCGGACTGGTGTTTACGGAAAGCATCGGCAATAACGACGAAATGGCGGCGGTAGTCGTCACGGCTGAAGATGCCGATGACGAGTTGCAAACCTGGTATCGCGGCTACTCGGCAAGCAGCCATATGGCAGATAACCATGGAAAACCCAATCAGCCCAAGCCGAGGATGCCTTACTGGCTGAAGATTGAACGGATCGATGAACGGATTACGCTTTTCACCTCGCCGGACGGCGCCAGCTGGAGCACGGCCGGTTGCGCGGATTATAACGGCTTGTCGAGCACCGCCTATTTCGGGCTGGCAGTCAGTTCGGATGAGTACAGCTCAACGGCCACGGCAACGTTCACTGATGTGCGCATCACCGGCGGCGACGGCGGAGAAGCCTCCACGGTGCCGGCCGCGCCCTTTGCCATCTATGCCTCTCCGGGCGGCGACCAGGTTCCGCTGCGCTGGCTCGAATCGTTCGAGGCCGACAGCTACAAAATCTGGCGGAGTAACGTGAGTGGCGGCCCGTACACACTGCTGACACAGGAAGCCGGAACCAGTTTCATCGACACCAACGTGGTTGCCGGCACCCGCTATTTTTATGCGGTCAGTGCCGTCAACGCCTATGGTGAAAGTGCCAAGTCGCCGGAAGAGACCTTCCATTACCGGGCGACGTATATTGAGGCTGAAGATTACGATGCCCAGAGCGGCATCAAATACCCGCTCTCGTGCCAGGACTGGTGCGGCGGATACAAGGTGGGGAATATTTCCAATAACGACTGGTGCCGGTATGACAATATCCAGATCGCAGCCGACAGCGTATTCCGCGCGCGTGCCACCTCCGGACAAACCAATACGACCGGTCGCATTGATGTGTACCTGGATTCGACGAGCGGAACGCCGATCGCCTCGGTGGATGTGCCGTACACCGGAGATTTTAGTCAGAAATGGGGGACGTTCGAGTCTGAGGTTGTCGCGGTTTCGGGCACCCATGATGTTATTCTGAAATTTATCGAGACGGGAGGCACCACCGGCAAAGCGCTCTTCGACTTGAACTGGTTCGGATTCATCAGCACCAATGTGGCCCCGGGAAATCTTGCGATCGTTGCTGTTTCGCCCACGCAGATCGATCTCAGCTGGAGTCCGGTCGGCAGTGCAACAGAGTATGTCGTGAAACGGTCGCAGGTCAGCGGCGGCCCGTACGCTGAAGTGGGGCGGTTTACAACCACCGGCTGTTCCGATGCAGAGCTGGACGCCGGTACAACCTATTACTATGTGGTGAGTGCCCTGATCGACGATCTTGAAACCATTGATTCCGCGGAAGCGACAGTGGATACCGTTGCGCAACCTGACACGCCGGACATCTTCTATTCAACCCTGGACAGTCATCCATTGGAGATTTCGCTCCATTGGTCCGCGGTCAGCAACGCGACCGGCTATGTGGTGAGGCGCACAGGGACCAGCGGATCCAATTATCAGATGATCTCTTCGAATGTGACCGAGCTGATGTATGTGGATTCCGAGATCGAAGCCCACGAAACGTATTATTATACCGTGTCCGCAGTGAATGAAATGGTGGAAAGTGAGCCGTCCGAAGAAGTAACCGGTGTCGGCATCCCGTATGAAATCGTTGGGGATGAATCTTCGTATCTGAGCGAAAAGCCGTGGTTCGATCGGGGGAATCTGTTTGATAATGACATCGCTGAATATTTTGATTCGCGCTCCCCGTATGGCGGCTGGATCGGCCTCGACTTTGGTGAAGAACGGCAGGTGCAGCAAATCGACTATGTGCTCAGGAACTGGAATCCGTATGCCTATCGAAACTGCACCAACTCCACCTTTGAAGGGGCGAACAGTCCTGACTTTTCCGATGCGGTTGTGCTCCACACCATCCTGCCGGATGTACAGACCTGGCCAACCGTTAATTCGATATCCGTGACCAATACATCTGGTTTCCGCTATGTGCGTCTCAAGGCGCGCTCCGATAAACCGCTCTTCTCGTTTGCCGAAGTCGACTTCGTCACCGTCAGCGCCGCTCCCACGGTCACTGCCAACGGAACTCCGGTCACGTGGCTGGAAATCTACGAGCTGCTGGAAGCGGATGATGATCTGGACAGCGACGGCGACGGTCTGCTGACCTGGCAGGAATATCTGGCCGGAACCAACCCAACCAACGACGGGTCCGTGCTGAAGGTGAATTCTGTAGAGGAGGGCGGCACCGGAATGGTGGTATCCTGGCAGTCCGTGGCCGGAAAAAGCTACAGCATCATCACCAATGGTAGCCTGAGTGCTCCGAACAAAGGCACGGCAGTGTCCGGTATTGTTGGGAAGGACGGCGAAACCTCGCACACCACCACGGTCAATAACGCGGAGGCCATGTTCTTTGAAGTTGGTGTCGAATAATCTCATCTCCTCAGCGGTGGCGGCCTCTGGGCCGCCGCCGTTTTTCCAATCATTGGAAAAACGAAGGTTGACAGATGAGAAGGTTGAGTAAGGATAGGCGAATGAGAACATTGAACAAGTTGTTGGGATTGATTGCGGTGGGCTTTGTCTGCGGGCAGTTTTCGGTTGCCGGGGCCACAGGCGCGCGGAAGCTGCCGAATGTAATTTTTGTGCTGACCGATGATATGTCCTGGGGCGAGCTGGGGATGAGCGGCAACACCATCATTAAGACGCCTCACTTGGACAAGCTGGCAAGCCAGAGCCTTCGGTTCACCAATTTTAATGCCGCGCCCACCTGTGCGCCCACACGAGCGCAACTCATGAGCGGAAAGCATGAGTTTTCGGTTGGAGTGACCCATACGATTTTGGACCGCGAAAATTTGCGCGATGACATCACGCTGTTACCGGAAATTCTCAAGCGAGGTGGCTATCAGACCGGAATGTTCGGGAAGTGGCATCTTTCCTCGCCGAAGCATAAAACCGGTTTGACTGGAAAACCGCTGGCGCCCTATGAGCGTGGTTTTGATACAGCGATCTATACCTATAATCAGTTATCCCCCCGGTTCGATCCCAAGCTGTCGCATAATGGTGTTGAGAGCATCTATTCCGGCTACTGCGGGGATGTCGTGTTTGATGAGGGGATGAAATGGATGGATTCCTGTTCGGACGATCAGCCATTTTTTGCGTATCTCGCCACCAGTATTCCGCATGTTCCGTTAGCCGCTCCTCAGCGCCTGATCGATCTCTATGCCGATGCGCCCTTGAGCGGAAAAGAAAAAACCTACTATGCCATGATTTCAGCCGTGGATGAAAACATGGGCCGGCTCATGGAGTGGATGAAGAACCGAACCGACTCCCGCGAAACCATCCTTATTTTTATGACCGATAATGGCCACGCTATTTCCGGCCCAAAAGGTGCAGGGATCAATCTTGATGGAACGTTGAAGGAAAACGCCTTATACAATGCGGGGTTCCGCGGCGGAAAAACGCAGTCCTGGCGCGGTTCAACCTGTGTGCCGTTTTTGATTCAATGGCCCGGGATCACGCAACCGAACACGGAAAATAATACGCTGGCCAGTGCCATGGATATCCTGCCGACCTTTGCAGAGCTGAGCGATGTGAATATTCAGGATCTCAACGTGCAGGGCATGAGCCTGTTGCCGGACATCCAAGGCAAACCGTCCAGAATTCCTGAAAGTCGTTTGCTGTTTACTCATGTGGGTCGCTGGAAGCGCAGCGATGAGTTGGAGAGCAGTAAGTTTGTCTACGCCTCGGTATTTAATCAGCGCTACCGACTGGTTTGGGGCAAGGATGGACAGCGAGCGTTGTATGACTATGCAAATGACCGCGATGAGTCGAACGATGTGTCTGCAGAACACCCGGAAGTTGTGCAGCATCTTGCACGCGAATTTGACCAATGGTGGGAAGATGTTCAGCAGGGCATGGTCAACGATTTGGAACAGATCCGAACGGGTAACATTAAGCATCGGTAATTGATTGAAAAAGTGGTAGAAGAATTTCGCCGGTCGTTGGGTGACGGCCGGTTGGGTCGTGTTGGTGACGAGGTGCGCTTATGCAGTAATCCCCGGCCGCTGACAGAATACGATAAAGATCATCCCTATATGATCGCATACTATGATTTGGCCGATATGCCAACCATGTGGGGCTGACAGGAAAAGCTGGGTTTATTAGAGATGAATACGTTTATGAAGTATGTATGGCTGGCGGTGATGTGCCCCGTATTGGCATTCGGTTCCGGAATGAAGCCGGATCGTGAGGTCGTCTATAAAGAGATCGACGGCATTAAACTGAAGATGCAGGTCTTCGAGCCGGAAGGTTTCCAGGCATCGGACAAACGTCCGGCGATCGTCTTCTTTTTCGGGGGCGGTTGGGAGACCGGAAACCCGAAACAGTTTTATCAGCAGGCGCGCGCCTTCGCGGATCAGGGACTCATTTGTTTTTCGGCCGACTATCGGATCAAGAGCCGGAACCAAACCACTCCATTTGAATCGGTGAAGGATGCCAAGACGGCCGTACGGTATCTCCGTGCTCATGCCGCGGAGCTGGGCGTGGATCCAAATCGTATTGTTGCCGCAGGAGGTTCAGCCGGAGGCCATATAGCCGGCGCGACGGGGGTCATCCAGGGCATGGAAGAAGAATCCGATGATCTGGCCGTCAGTTCAGTTCCGAATCTCATGATTCTCTACAACCCAGTGCTCGATACCACCGATAAAGGTTTTGGCTCAGATCGTATCCCTCTTGAGAAACAGACGGAGATCTCGCTCTGTCATCAGGTTTCAAAAGGCGATGCGCCGACGCTCTTGTTCCATGGTACGGACGACACGACCGTGCCCTACGAAAATGCGGAACGATTTGTCCGGCTCATGAAAGAGGAGGGCAATGAATGTGTGCTTATTCCATTCGAGGGAAAAGGCCACGGCTTTTTCAATGGATCATTCTTCCGCAAACGCAATGGCGATGATGCGTTCAATAAAACGATGCTGCACAGCATCGAATTTCTCACGAAGTATGGCTATATAACTGCAAACTAAGCGAAGGAAAGCACATGAGGCTTCGGGTTCTTGCTGGTGTTATCGGATTGGTTATGGGATCGCAGGCGGCGCCGGTGAAGCTGTTTCAGGAAAAGCCGGAACAGATCACCGAGGTGGAGCCGGGCATTTATCTGGTTGATTTCGGGCGTGTGGCATTTGGCAATGCAGAGCTTTTTCCAACCATTGGAAAAGCCGGCGGCGAGGTGACAGTTCATTTCGGTGAGGATCTGGTCGACGGCCGGGTCAACCGCAAGCCGCCGGGGACCGTTCGCTACAGCAAGGCAACGGTAAACCTTGACGGGGACACGTTTCTTTTTATTGCTGCTCCGCCAGCAGACAAGCGGAATACCATGGTTAAGCGGAATGCCGTGCTGACGCCGAAGGAGTGGGGCGTGATTACCCCGTTCCGATGGTTGGAAGTCGAGGGCTGGCCGGGCAGGTTGAAGCCGGACCATATCACGCGGCGCTCGGCTTTTCTGGAAGTCTGGGATGACGGCGCAGCGAGTTTCCAATGTTCGGAAGAAATGCTGAACCAAATCTGGGAGCTGTGCCGTTATTCGATCAAGGCTACAACCTTTGCCGGGGTCTATGTGGACGGCGACCGCGAGCGCATTCCGTACGAGGCCGATGCCTACATCAACCAGCTGTGCCACTACTATACCGATCATGATGTTCAGATCGCGCGCGATACATTTGATTATCTGATGAAACATCCCACCTGGCCGACGGAGTGGGGATCGCACATGGTTTTCATGGCCTATGCCGACTGGAGGCACACGGGCGATAAGGACTGGCTGGCTGATCGGTATGAATCACTGAAAAGTAAGCTGTTGCTTGATCGAGTAGCCGAAGATGGTTTGGTGCGAAGTAGCCCCCGGCAGATCAAAAAAGGCGATCTCGTAGACTGGCCGAAGACCGAGCGAGATGGTTTCGTATTCACGGAAACTAATACGGTGGTGAATGCATTTTATATCCGAAGTCTGGTTCTGATGGATACATTAGCGAAGGCGGTTGGAAATCGTGATGATTCTCGGCACTGGCGCTCGATACTTGTTGCAAGCATTCCAGCTTTCAAAGAGCAATTATTTAATATTGATAGCGGGTTTTATGTAGATGGCAAAGGAACAGATCACAGTTCGGCGCATGCCAACCTGTTTCCATTGGCCTTTGGATTGGTTCCAACAGAAAACCGGAAGCTGATGGCTGAATGGCTTTCAGAGCGCGGTATGGCCTGCTCGGTGTATGCGGCGCAATACTTAATGGAAGCGCTGTTTGAAAACGGGCAGGCCGAGGCGGCGGTTCAGCTGATGCTGGCCGATGGCGACCGCAGCTGGCGGCATATGGTGGAGTCGGGCGCGACGATCACATGGGAAGCATGGGACTTGAAATATAAGCCGAATCAGGATTGGAATCATGCATGGGGCGCTGCGCCGGCCAACCTGTTGCCACGCTACGTTCTCGGAGTGGAGGCCTTTGAGCCGGGCTGGAAAACTGCGCGCGTTAAACCCTATCCATCGGGGCTGAAATTTGCCAAGGGCAAAGTCCCGACGCCGCGCGGGGCAATTGAAGTCGATTGGATGCATGAGGACGAATTTACGATTTCCATCAAGGCGCCGGAGGGCATGAAGCTGCGGCTGGAACTTCCAATGGTTGGAAAAACGGCCGGCGTTTTTTCCAATGGTCGGAAAATCAAAGCTGAGCAGGTCGGGGCGCGCTGGGTGTTCGAAACCACTGCATCCGGAACAACCACCTTTACGGTTCGGTAGAGGGGCATTGCAGCCCGCTGTCTGCTGTCGGTCGCAAAGAAGATCGTGTTTGAGTTCGGTTCACTGGTATTCCGGGCTGTTTATCTATAAGGTTGGGGTAATGAACAGAGTGTCTGCAATTGCGTTTATGTTAGTCATGTCCGTGGCTGGAGTATGGGCGGCCGGGCGGCCGAATTTTCTGATCCTGCTGGGGGATGATATCAGTTCAACGAGCATCGGATGTTACGGGGCGGAGAACCCGCATACGTCGCCGAATATCGACCGCTTGGCGGAGGAGGGGATCCGCTTCACGAATTTGTTTGTCGCTCAGGCGGTTTGTGCTCCGACACGTGCGGAGCTATACACCGGGCTCTATCCGCACCGAAATGGATGCATGCAGAACCATAAGGCCACGAACAAGGGAACCTTGAGCGTAGTCCAGCGCCTGGAAAAACTGGGCTACCGGGTCGGGCTCACCGGTAAGACGCATTTTAAGCCGAGATCGGTTTATCCTTTTGAGATGATTAAAGGCTTTCCTTCGAACTGCAACCTGCGGGAAAAGCCGGATGCGGATTGGAGCGGGGTTGAAGAGTTCATTACGCGCGATCCGGATCAGCCGTTCTGTCTGGTCATCTGTTCCATCCATGCCCATGCGCCGTGGGATTCGGGCGATCCCTCCCGTTGGGAACTGGATGAACTGAAGCTGCCGCCGCATATGGTGGATACGCCCGAAACGCGCCACTATTTCCGTGAGCACCTGGCGGAAGTCCGCCTGTTCGATGACCAGGTGGGGAAAGCCCGCAGTATGCTCAGCAAGCTGGGGCTGGACGGCAGTACCGCGCTGATCGTGCTCGATGAAAACGGCACGGGCATGCCGGGGGGCAAGTGGACCAACTATGACTGGGGCGTTCGCTCGGCGGGCGTGATCAAATGGCCGGGAAGGAACAAACCGTTGGTGAGCGATGCGCTCATCCAGTACTGCGATGTTCTGCCGACTCTGATCGATGCGGCCGGAGGCGGGGTGCCGGCTGAGCTGGATGGGAAATCGTTTCTGCCGCTCATTAAAGGCCACACGATGTCGCATCGTGAAAAAGCATTTTTTGTATACAACAGTGGTCCGGAGGGGCCTGAATTTGCATCGCGGGCGGTGACCGACGGGCGGTTTAAGCTGATGTGGAACTTTACGCCGGAAAACCTCTTTGCCGTTCGCGTGATCAATGGGTTCGACTATGGGTATGAGGATAAGAAGGATCCAAACCGGCATGTCCGGATGTTGTATCTCTCGTGGCTGGAAAAGGCGAAGAGCGATCCAGAGGCGGGGCAATGGATTCAGCGCTACCGCAAGCATCCGGAATTCCAGCTGTTTGATTTGAAGAAGGACCCGTGGGAACTGAACAACCTGGCGGAAAGCCCGGAATACGCGGATCAGCTCGAAGAGCTGAAGTCTTCCATTTTACAATGGATGGAACAGCAGGGGGACAAGGTTGCTTCATCCGGAGAATGAATTAGAAGAAGACTGCAGTGCTGACCACCTCGGCGATGGTCGTGGTGTGCTAGTTAGTTTATTTCCGCGTCGGCAGCATACTGCCGTCCACCCAGCGGCCTTCTACAAGAATCTCTTTCTGAGTGGTGGGAATCCCGAAGGTGTTTTCGTTCAGTTGCGAAACGAGGGCATGAATCGCGGTCCGGCCGATCTCCTCCGGGTTCTGATCGATGCCCGCGTTGATCGGGTTGTCATATTTGCTCATGGAGGCCAGTCCGAGATCGGCGGGAATGCGGTAGCCCGTTTTTTCCAATGATTGGAGGAGGTGCCGGGTTCCGCAGATGACGGCGTCCGGTTTTTGCTGCTTCATCCAATCCGCCAGCATGTGCTGTTGTTGATTGGCATCTTCTTCGGAAAAGAACAGAGGGGTTAGGCGCCGGGAGCGGGGCAGCGCCTGCTGGGCCCATAAATAGCCGGCACTGAAAAGGTGGCGACGGCTGTATTCTCCGGCAAAACCGATTCGCCGGTAGCCTTTTTCCCGGATGCGTTCAAAGGCCATGATGGTATTGGAAACCTGGGCGCTCGAGATAAAATTGGTTTTCAGGGATGGCAGGCTTTGTCCGAAGCGGACAACGGCATAGTCCTTCCAGGGGAATGCCTGGAGTTCGGCGGGGGTCGGCGCCTCATTTTGCGGAGTGGGGGCCAGTGCAATGCCGCGAATGCCCCGTGCTTTAAAAATACTGTGCATACGGTGAAGCGGAAGCTCCTTCCATCTGAACTCCTCCAGATTAAACCCAAGTGTGCGTGCAGCATCGCCGGCCCCTTCCCAGTAGAGTTGGAAGACTTTTTGTTCACGCAGTTGCTCCGGGTGTTTATTAAAATTGATCCAGGCTAAAGCCGCCTTTGTACCCTTGGTCTGGCTTTCATGGCGGTAGGCCGAGAGGGCGGACAGCATGGGGTCGGGCTGGTAGTTCATTTCTGCGGCTTTTTTCTGAACCCGGAGCCGGGTCGCTTCGGAGATGCGTGGATCGTTGCGCAGGCTGTACGAGACGGTCATTTTGGAAATGCCGAGTGCCTGGGCAATGTCGCTGTAGGTGACCCGCCGGTTCTTCTTCTCATCGAATTTCATCGTGCCGATTTCTCTTATTAGTAGTGCGTAAATCGCAGGTTTTACAGGTAAAACAAAATAGGGCTATGAAACCGCTGAGACAAGTCTATTTATTTACCTTTCAGAAAACACCTACTGGCTCCGGATGAAGGGATGCCGGGGTTATGTGTTCATCAGCAATTTAAGGTCGGTATGTTAAGCAGAGTATTGAGTACGAAGAGTAAGATGCTGGGTTGTGGTTTGGCAGTTTTGTTTGCGGGCTGTATTTCCAGCGTTTACGGGCAGAAGCCGGCTGAGCAGGAAATCCTGGATACCTATCAGTATAAAAAAGATATTGTCTATAAGACGGTGGGCGGCAGAAAGCTGAGTCTGGTCTATTTTAAGCCGCAGAACCTTAAGGCCGGTGAGAAAGCGCCGTGGATGCTTTTTGTGCATGGCGGCGGCTGGCGGGGGGGAAATAAATACAACATTCTCCGATCTGCCTTTGAGGGAACCCTGAAGCAGTTAACCGAGAATGGAGTTGCCTGTTTCACAATTGATTACCGTTTAACTAAAAACCATGTCACCGCATTTGATTCCGTGGTGGACTGCAAAGATGCGGCGCGGTTCCTTCTGAAGAATGCTTCAACCTATAATCTCGACCTGGAGCGCTATGGCGTTTGGGGCGGCTCGGCCGGCGGACACCTCAGTTTAATGACGGCGCTGGGGCACAATGAAGATTTTAAAGGCGATGCCGCGTTTTCGGGTTTTGAGCCGGATTTTAAATGCGTGGCGTCCTACTACCCATTGACCACCCTGCTCAACCGCGATGTATTGATCGGTTCCAAATTTGAAGATCCCGAAGTGCTGCGCCATGTGCTGGATGGATTGTTTTCAGAGAAACCGGAGCTGGCCCGTCTGTTGAGCCCGACGGAATATCTTTCGAAAGACACCCCGCCGATCCTGCTGCTGCATGGAGAAAAAGATCCGATTCTATCGATCAAAAATTCGTATTATATGATGGAAGTGGCAAAGAAAAATGGCGCCGCCGTGGAACTTCTGCCCGTTAAGAATGCAACGCATAGTTTCGGCGGGAAAAATATTTCTCCCTCGATGGAGGAGATTAATGAAACCTCCGCCCGGTTTATACTGTCCCGGCTGACCGGCAGGAAGGATGTACGATGAAGGCAGGATTGTTCGTTGCCCTTGGGCTAGGCCTGTTGGCTGGCGATGCATTCGCGGCCAGGCTGAAGGGTATCACCACGATGGCCGAGCTGGCGGAGTGTGCCGGGAAGAGCGGCCAGAACATAAAAATGAAGCCGGGCGTCTATCAGATGGAAGACTATCTGACGCCGGAGGTGATCAGCAAAACGGATCCGCATCCTGTCATGGGAGCGGCCATGATTGAATTCAGCGGTCATAAAAATACATTTGATCTCACCGGCGTAACCATTGAGGTGAATACCGAACTGCTGGATGCTTTCGGCACGAGAGTTATGGAGTTTTATGTCTCCGGCAGCAACAACCGGATCGGAGGCTTGACGGTTACCGATGTCGGGAATGCTCCAACGACCAGAGGCGGTCAATCGTTTGTGGTGGATGGGAAGAAGAATTTGATCAAGGGTGTTACACTGAACATGAGCGGTTCTTCGCCCTATGGATATGGTGATTTGATCGGCAAAGGGGGCGGAAGTCTGGTTCGTCTGCAGAAGCACAGCGGCATGCTGGTCACCGGTTTAGACATACAGATTCTTGATTGCTCCATTTATTCAAAATCCTTTGGCCATTTGTTTTTTGTCCAGGGCGGTCGGAAGGTCTATTTTGAAAACTGCTATGCGGAGGCCGTCACGCGCACAACCGATGAGATGCTGGCGGAAACCTCGGGGCTGGCCTTTGATGTGGATTTTGCTGCGGTATATAGAAACTATGATGGCGAAAAGGTCATCACCCCGGGCTACACCAAATCACTCAGCGAGTGCGGTTTCCGAAACTATGGTTCCGGTGGTGCTCAAGGACACACCACCGGGGCGATCACGCTTGTGAACTGTCGGGCTAAAAACTGCCGCATCGGGTTTGCACTGAGCCGGATTGAGGGTGACATCCTTGTTCAGGATTGCGAAGCCACCGGCTGCGAGGCGGGCTATAACCTTGCCGGAGTAACCGTAAAAAACAGTCGGGGCGATGCGGTGAACGGACCGCTGCTTTATCTCAATGCCGGCGACAAGAGTATCGTGGACCTGGCTTTGATGCCGGCCGTCGGCACGGCAACGGTCCATGCCGTTGCCACGATTGCGGGCGACGACCACCTGGTGACACTGAGAAAATGGGAAAATGCAACCCGCGAGCAGACCCTTCCGGTTCTGGTGGGTTCAAGCCGTCCTTCGGGATGCAATCCTTTTTCGCCGCTTGGAACGAAAACCACGACCGGAATCACTCTGAATAACGTGACAGAAATGCCGGTGGAAATAGGATCCACCGTCCGATCAAGCACGATTTCCAGCAACGGACCGGTTACCGATAACGGATCAGGCAATGCCGTTTTGCCGATTGGGAACAGCCCCGGGGCGGTTCGTCGTTAACGGTTCGATATTTTTTATAAAGGAGAACAGGATGAAAACAATTCAGTTATGCACCGTGTTGGCGTTGTCAGCAACCGTCGGATTTGCGGATGCAACGGAAAAGAAACCAATGAACGTGGTGGTGATTACCACCGACCAACAGCGCTCGGACGCGGTGGGTGCGTGGGGCAATGACCATATGGTCACGCCGAATATGGACCGGCTGGTGCGCGAAGGCGTCAGCTTTAAGCAGGCCTATGTCTGCGGCTCCACCTGCATTTCATCGCGTGCCGCATTTTACACGGGCCAGTTTGCGCATAACACCGGTTGTTACGGTTTTCAGGATTGGGCGCATAACCGCAGCTGGGTGGAGGATATCCGCGACGCCGGCTACTACACCGCCGCCATGGGCAAGGTGCACCATTATCCCGCCACTGCGATGATGGGCTATGACGAACGCCTCTATACCGAAAACTTCCCGAACCTCACCAAGTCGTACGACGACTATGCCAACTATCTGAAGGCGGAAGGCCAACCCAGCCCGATGAAGATTCTGACGCAGGGCGGCGACTGGATGAACAAGCACTGCTCGCAGGCCTTCCCGCTGGAGGAAAAATATCACGTCGACCAGTTTGTCGGCCGCATGGCCACCCGCTGGATTCAGGACTATGCGAAGGACAAACCGTTTTTCCTGCACATCGGATTCCAGGGTCCGCACGATCCGTATGACCCGCCGCAGCGTTTTCTGGATATGTATGAGGACAAGGATGTGCCGTTGCCGCACTTCGATGTGGGCGGCCTGGCGGCCCGTCCGCCGCAGTACGCGCGCTTTATGGAAGCCTGCCGCAATCCGCTCCGGTTTGACGGGGGACCTGATTACGGGGTCTGGGCCGTTGACCTGATCGGTATGGATAACGATGCTTTTCGCCGTATGCGCAAACACTATTATGCCAAGATCACCGGCATTGACTATCAGGTCGGTAAGATTCTCGATATGCTTGAAGAGAAAAACCTGATGGATAACACGCTGATCATCTTCACCTCCGATCATGGCGACAACCTCGGCGACCACGAGCTGATTTATAAATGGCTGATGACTGAGCAGTCAGTGCACGTGCCGATGGTGGTTCGTTTGCCGGATGGAGCACGCGCCGGAGAAGAGGACAAGGGGCTGTTTACGCAGATGGATGTCGGGCCGACGGTTTTGACCGCTCTCGGTCTGGACGTGCCGCAGCGTCTCGATGGTTCCAGCAATTGGAAACGCATCACGGAAAATGACCGTAGCGAAGTGCCGGACATGGTGTTCTGCGAAGACAACTACCTGACGATGGTGCGCACAGACGACCGCAAGCTGATCTACTATGCCGGCCAGCCGGAAGAAGAATATTTCAACATGGCGAAGGATCCGTGGGAGGAATACAACCTCGTGAATAATCCGGATTACGCACAGGAAATTCTGGAGCTTAAAGCGGATATGCTGGAGTGGCTGACCGTTTCCCGCTATCTCGGTTCGCTCTCCCATGTCAACAAAGTGGATGGGAAGCGAAGCAACTGGCCGGCGAACCATCCGGAAGATCCGTATGTGCTGAGCTGTCCCCCGAAAACACCGGAGTACCGTGCAGAATGCGCGCGCGTAGCCAAAGAAGCGCGCGAAAAGAAATAGGGCAGACGGGCACATCTGAATATATGCGTTGCTGCTTCTCGGAGCGGGCGCAACTCTATGACGTGCACATTGCAGATTGATTAACAGGGTAACTTCTTGGGGTCTCGGGCAGGCATTCTTTTTCTAATACATTTTATGTGAATAGGTGTATATGCCTCGGAATGGGGGTAGTAAGGTGCTTTTTATATGAAATGGATCTCAGGTTGCAGGATGTTTCGATGGCTATTGCCGGTTGCTTTGCTGACGGTCGGTTCAGTCCATGCCCGGAAGGTGGGAAATTTCCAAACACTGGAAAACTGGACGGGGCTGCAGACCTCCGGACAGCGAACACCCGATGGCGAGTTCGTCGCGGTTTTTCCAATGTCTGGAAAAGCCGCGTTTAGCTATTCCGAGCCGAAAACCTTCCTGAGCGGCGAAACGGTCGATTTTTCGGATATGCTCGACGAAGTGTGTGTTGAGGATTGGTACGACTACCGTTATCTCGAATTCCAGGTAAAAACCCAGGGTGCCGGCCCGGTTGAGCTGGAGTGCACCATCCAGCCTCTGGAGGTGGGGCGCCCGGACTATGTGGATGCGCTTTCCTCGAAAGCAACGGTGCAAGGCGAGGGATGGCAGAAGGTGGTCTTTTCCCTGCGCGACTTTGACTACCTGACACATCAGGGAACCTTCTGGAAACATATCCAGGGGTTGGAACTTTCGGCTTCGGGCAGTGCGGGCTCTGTTCTGATCAGCCAGCCGCGTCTCAAAAAGAGTAAGATGGTTCATCTCTCCGCGCCGGTTAAATCGAAACCGGGGCGCGTCGGCGAAACCGTTTCCTATGACCTGCGGATAGAAAACGAAAGTTCCAGGGTTCGGAACATTGCGCTGGTGCTGGAAAATACGGCTTGGGAAGCGTGTCCTGCGGCATTGTCAGAAAACCAGCTGGTCCTCCAGCCTTTGGAAAGTAAAACCGTCCGTCTGACCGTGACGATGAATGAGCTGGTTGCGCCCGGTGGACGGGAAATCCGCAAGGTGACGCTGATTCCGGACGGGCGCGGCGATTTGAAAGAAGAGTTGAGCCTGATCACCGTTCGTGAACTTCCGCACCCGTATCTGTTGCATACGGAGGAGGGCTGGCAGAAGGTTCGGGAAAAGGCCGCAACCGTCGAGTGGGCCAAAGCGGCCAGGCAGGAATATATCGATAAGGCCAAACGCTGGCGCGTTCCCGGTGCCCGCAGTAAAGGCGATTACAGTTTTAAACACACGGCCGCCAGAGATGCGGCCGGCTGTGCCATCGCATGGAAGCTCAGCGGCGACGAAGCGTTGGCCGAAAAGGTTATCCAGTTCCTGCGGGCGTTCAGCAACTCTGAAACAGGCTATCCCACCACGATCCGCAACAGCGGCGCACATGTGCATCGCGGCATGTTTTTTGTTCATCTCTCCCGCGCCTACGACTTGGTATACAACCATCCGTCGCTGACCGAGCAGGATCACGCCGACATTGAACATGCCATGCGTCTTTACAGCCGGTGGGTGGACTATATGCTGAAAACCGGCGACGGTAATAACCACCAGGACGGTCTGTCGGCCGGCGCGCTGATGAACGGTCTGGTGATGCAGGATTTTGCCGAGGTCGAACGTTACCTCTACGGCACCGGCGGCATCCTCGACCTGGTCGGGCAGGGCGTGCTCGACGACGGCCAGTATTTTGAGGGCACGGCCAACTATAACATTCTGGCCGGCAACATCTTCAATTCCGTGGCCGTTGCGCTCGAGCCGTGGGGGCTGAATCTCAAGGACTGGAACATTCCCGCCAAATACGGCAAACACATCATGGTTTCGCCGTGGGCGCTGTCGGGCGAATTCCTCGGCATGTCCTTCGAACGGCAGGGGCCGAGCACGCGAACCTATCGCCGGCTGAAGGATATCTGGGATGCGGTCATTCCGATGGCCGACTGGCGCGGCGTGGTGTTTGCTTCCAACGACTCCGGCGGCGTTGATCTGGCCGGGGGCCAAAACAACGAAGCCGGTTTCGGCTTTGATATGGCTTACTATCTCTGGAAAGACCCCGCCTACGTTCCGTTGCTCAGGATGTTGAAAAAGCGCGACCTGCTCTATGGTGCGGCTGAACTTCCAGACCTTGGAAACGAGCTGGGCACCGATTCCTATGTGAACGACAATGTCGGTTTTGCTGTGATGCGTTCGAATGCGGCGGATCCGCGCGACCGCTATCAGGTCGTCCAGCGCTACGGCACCCACGGCGGCTATCATGGTCATTTCGACAAAACCAGCCTGCTGTCGCTCTCCCGCTTTGGGCGTTCGCACTACAACACCGAAGCTTCGTGGTTCGGCTACTGGTCGTTTATGTTTAAAATGTGGGTGCAGACCTCCGATGCGCACAACATGACGGTGGTGGATCACCGCATGCAGAAACCGGCCGACAACCGCCGCATGCTCTTTCATGACGGCGAACTCATGAAAGTCTCCGCCACCGAGATTGAAACCGAATGGATCGATCCACCGTACGGCGGGCAGACCCCATACGCGCTGAAAATGCCGGAGGAAAAAACCTGGCAGGAGGCGCGCTGGCTTCCAACCCCTGGAAATCCGCGCCCGCAGGGCGACACGGGCACTCCGTCGGAGCCGATCCTGCAGCGCCGCCTGATTATCACCACCGATGATTACGTCGTCATGGCCGACTACCTCAAAGGATCCGAGCCGCACGACTTCGACAATCTCTTTAATTGCAAGGGGCTCGTCGGCCTTTCAGGGAAAACCGATTTTGTAAAGCACACCGCGCAGTGCGACCCGAATCCATACAGCAGCGCCCAGTTCATTACCGATTGCAACTGGTATAAAACGGACGGCACGGCGAAAGCGGAGTTTAGCCTCGACTGGTCGAAGGGTGAAATGGGCGGGCGTCACTCCAGTTCCGAACCGGGGGTGATGAATCTGGATTATTATTCGCTCTGGCCGAAAAAAGCCGGGCTGATGGTGGGCAACTATGCGGAGTCGCTCGAGGTGGCTCGCCAGCTCTTTTATAAAGTAATCGGTGACGGAAAGGTGCTGGCCGAAGGTCAGTTTGCTCCATGGATTCTCGGCAAGGTTGTGATTGATGTGGATGTGAAAGGTTTCCAAACCCTGGAAATTGAAACGCGCATTGAGAAAGCGAAAAGCCTGAAAACCATTTTTCTGGGTGCGCCGAAGCTGTTGAATGCGGCGGGCGATGAAGTCCCGTTCAGCATTGAAACTGAAAATATGGCCGAAGCCGCCGGCGCAAATCTGGATTATGCGGGGGGCTCGGTGAGTCTCTTCGGCGAGCACTATGCTTCCTCCTTCGCGGCGGAACCGGCGGACCGGAAAAAAGCCGGAACGATTTCGATTAACCTGAGGGGTAAAAACGCGGCGCGCTTCACGGCGGTGCTCGGCGGCGATTATCCGGTCGGCGGGGACGATATTCATCGTAAGATTATCGCCACCCGCAGTACGGGAAAAGAAGCCCGTTTCCTGAGTGCGGTTGAGCTGCACGAGAATAATCCGGTCATCCGGTCTATTGAGGCGCTCAATGAGGATAAAATTATCGTGGACCGTATGAATGGGCAGGTTGACCGTTATACCATTTCCGGTTTAGATGGAGTGGATACTCAGGTTGCCGTGGACATGGTGGTAGAACAGGACGGCAGAACGATCGCCACCGAAAAAACGAAGAATTTAAAATAGGGTGCGCTCTGTCTGAATGATGCTGCAGGGGCCGGGAACGGATATGAAGAAGACGGTATTTTTAGGAGTAATGATCGCCGGTGTACTGACGGGGTG
This sequence comes from Pontiellaceae bacterium B12227, assembly GCA_029432775.1. Lineage (GTDB taxonomy): Bacteria > Verrucomicrobiota > Kiritimatiellia > Kiritimatiellales > Pontiellaceae > Pontiella. The sequence goes on from JAROAZ010000019.1 coordinate 44,823, forward strand.
TAAAGAGCAGGCCGACGCGCCTGTTGAACCGCCTCGGCAGGAACCGGCTCCGGTGGAGGAAAAAAAGCTTCCAGAACCGGTGCCGGAGGTGCAGGCCGAACCCGTGCAGAAACCGGTTGAACCTTCTGTTGAAATCAAACCTGAAGAGCAACCGGGTTTCGGGTTCCAATATATGGAAAACCCGCTGATGGAAGTGATTGCGCATGATCCGCCCCCGCCGGATCCGGTCACCGAAGACTTTGATGTGCGTCCCGGCTACATCGTGATCGATTCGCTCGATCAGTTCCGCAAGGCGATTAAAATGAGCGGCAAAAAAATCCGGATGAAACCGGGTATCTACCGTGCGGAAAAAACCGATCCGCCGATGGAGTTCAAGGCGTTGCATGACGATGAAAAGGGGGAGCGTGGCACTGCCATGCAGGATCACATCTTCGCAGTCACGGGATCGAGGAACTATTTTGACCTGCGCGGCGTGGTGATTGAAACACCGGTCTCGCTGCAGAGCACGCTGACCCGGAAAGTGCATGTGGCGGATTCATGGCATATCAATGGGAATAAAAATACCTTCATCGGCGGCTATTTCCGGAACGTACTCGATAAACCGTACCCCGATTTCTTTGTTACGGAATGCGAGTTTGAAGTCTGCGGCGACGGGAATAAATTTGTGAACTGCACCTTTGTGATCAAAGGATCCATTCCCTACGGCTATACGGATTTTTATGGAAAAGGCAGCACGCGCCACGGTCGGCTGAACAAGCACTCTTTTATGAGTATTCTGAATGCAAACGATACGACGCTGATGGGATGTAAGGTTTATCAGCAATCGTTCGGGCACTGCCTCCACTTGCATAATGTGGACGGCGTCACGGTGAAGGATTGCTACTTCACCGGGGCCTTGCGACCGACCAACGATATCTTCAAGGAAAAAGTCGGGCGGGCCGTGGACTATAACTTTGAAATGATGTACCGCAGTCAGCAACCCATTCCACGCGACTGGATGATTCCGCTCACGGAAGATGGCATCCGGGCCTATAACAATGTCCGGAATGTCACGGTAACCGACACCACGCTTGAACGGCTGCGCGGTTGTTTCCAGCTGCTGTGTCCGGAAGGGGACATCACGCTGGAGAATGTGACGGTGCTGGAAGCCGGCGATTTTTCCTATGACCTGAGCGTGGGCGGCGAAGGCAAGGTGATCATGAAAAACTGCAAAAGCGACGGCGCCTATAATCCGGTGTTCAACCTCACGCGCGGTGCCATTCCCGAAGATGCATTTTTCGAACTGACCCTCGTCGATCCGCCGGAAGGGGCGATCACAACCGAGCGCTCAGGACTCGGCATCATCTCGGGCGATGATTGCGAATTTATTTTACACGACGGCACCACACGCCCGCGGCCCGACGCGGCAAACCGGTTGCAGTGTGGTGGGAAACACGGTTTGAAAGATTCCAAGGTTACAAACTATACAACCGCCACGTTGGTGTTGGGCGTGAACGTGCAGAATTGCAGAATAAAATCGGTGGGTCCGGTGGAAGATCGCGGGCATGACAATCGGGTCTCCCGCATTGACGCCCCGAAAAAGTAAGCCCGCATATCCGTGTTATGGCATGGTAGAGCCTGCTCTATGCGCTGGCTTTCGGCCCGGAGGAGCCGCCACGTAGTGGAGGCTTTACTAGGTGGACAAGGTTGTGAGATAGCGTTTTGAGAACGAAATTTGGAGATAAGATGAAGAAATGGGTATTCAGTTTGTTGTTGGTCGTTTCAGGGACTGCCTGGGCAGGAAGTCGTCCGATTGCTGCAGAACAAAAACAGCCGAACGTGATTTTTGTGCTGACCGATGATCAGGGCTACGGCGATCTGGGCTGCCACGGCAACCCGATCCTGAAAACGCCGGAGCTGGATACGTTCCACAGCGAGTCGATTCGTTTCACCGACTATCACGTCAGCCCGCTCTGCACCCCGACGCGCGGGGCACTGATGACCGGCCGCGATCCGGGAAAGAACGGCGCCTACCGCACCAGCGCGGGGCGCTCCATCCTGCACACCGATGAGCGCACGCTCGGAAACCTTTTTGCAGATGCCGGCTATGCCACCGGCATGTTCGGCAAGTGGCACCTGGGCGACAGCGCGCCGCATCGCCCGCAGGACTACGGCTTTCAGGATGTTGTCTGGCACCGCTGCGGCGGCATCGGTCAGGTTTCCGACTACTGGGGCAATGACTATTTTGACGACACCTATGAGCGCAACGGCAAGCTGGAGCAGTTTGAGGGCTACTGCACCGACATCTGGTTCCGCGAAGGCATGCGCTTTATCGAAGAGCACAAAGACGAACCGTTTTTCCTCTACCTGCCGCTCAATGCCCCGCACACGCCGATTATTGTCGGCGAAGAGTGGTCGAAACCGTATGAAGATAAGGTGGATAAGCCGATCCGTGCGGTCTATTTCGGCATGATTGCCAACATTGACTATAATTTCGGCCTTCTTCGCGATCACCTTAAAAAGCTCGATCTTGAGGAGAACACGATTCTCATCTTCATGACCGACAACGGGACCTACATGGGCGCCGAGTTCGACCCCGCCAATAAAAACAACTCCGAGCCCGTCTGGGGATTCAACGCCGGAATGCGCGGGCGTAAAGCATCCGTTTTTGATGGCGGACACCGAGTTCCGTTCTTCATTCGCTGGCCGAAGGGCGGCATCACAGGGGGACGCGATATTGAGACGCTTACGGCGCAGTTTGATCTCTTTCCGACGCTGGCCGATCTGTGTAACATTCCGTTGCCGACCGACCGCGAACTGGACGGCCTTTCGCTGACTCCGCTTCTTCGCGGGGAGTCGGACTCGCTGGACCGAGAGCACGTGGTTCTTCAGTTCCATGGCGGCGCGGCTTTTCCGGAAGATAAACTGAAGCAGGAATATTCCTATATTCTCACGGAGCGCTGGCGCCTGCTGCACGGTCGCGAGCTCTACGACATGCAGGCCGACCCGAAACAGCGGACCGATGTTGCCGCCGAGCATCCGGAGGTGGTTGACGAGCTGTGGTCGCACTACGAACCCTATTGGCAGTCGGTCGTGAAAGGCATGACGCCGGTGCGCCTTGATATCGGCAACCCGGATGAAAACCCGGTCGAACTCTGTTCGCAGGACTGGTATATGCCGCAGGGCAATCCGCCGTGGAACTTCCGCCTGATCGGCAAACTGCCGCGCGTGACCGCGCCCTGGATGATTACGGTTCAAAAAGCCGGCCGTTATCGCTTTACGCTCCGCCAGTATCCGAAGCTGGCTGATAAAACGGTTGAAAAAACCGTGCGCGCCAAAGTGGAGATTGCCGGTCTATCCAGGGAAGTTGAGGTGCAGCCGGGCAGCAAAGGAATTGTCATTGAAATGGAGCTTCCGGCCGGTGAAACTGAACTGGTTACGTATCTCTATAATGAAAAAGGGGAGGCGGGTGGCGCCTACTTTAGCGAAGTTGAAGCACTGTGATTTATTACTCATGAGGATTGGTTTTATGTATAGGACATTTTTTATAGTTTTTCTTGCCGGATTAATTACAGCAGAGACAACGATTGCAGCACGCCATATCGCAGATGAATCGAATAACCCGAAGGCAGATATGAAATTTGAAAAGGATGCCCCCGCTCCGGAAGAACCGCTGACGCTCTGGTACCGAAAACCGGCATTGCACTGGGAAAACCAGGCCTTGGCGGTCGGTAACGGCCGTCTGGCGGCGATGGTGTTTGGCGGCGTGAATAATGAGCGCATTCAGCTCAACGAAGAGACGGTCTGGGACGGCGAACCTTCGGACTGCAATAATCCGGATGCATTGGGCGCACTGCCGGAAGTCCGGAAGCTGCTGTTCGAGGATAAAAATGATGAAGCAACGAGTCTGGCAAAAGCCAAGATGCTGGGTAAGCCATACAAAATTAAATCCTATCAGCCACTGTGCGACCTGCTGCTGGATTTTGAAGATACCGATCGTGTGGAGAACTATCGCCGCGATCTCGATCTGACCACGGCTATCAGCCGCACTCAGTATACGGCCGACGGTGTTGAATATGTTCGCGAGGTTTTTGTCAGCGAGCCGGATCAGGTGATCGTGGTGAACCTGAAAGCGAGCCAGCAGAAAAAAATCAGCTTTACCGCAAACCTGTTCCGCGAACAGGAAACCGCCGTGACTGCATCGGCATCCGGGAACCGCCTGGTCCTGAAAGGGAAGCTGGCCATTGATTATGAAGCACAGCTGTTCCCGATGGTGGATGGCGGTTCTGTGGTTTCCAGAGATGGGAAGCTGGAAGTAAAGAATGCCAACGAAGTCACTCTGCTGATTGTCGGCGCGACGAGTTATAATAATGCCGCGGATATTTCCGGCGATGCCACCGCGCGTTGCGAAGCCTATCTGAAAGCGGTCGGCCGGAAGCCGTACAGCAAGCTTCGTGCAGATCACGTTGCCGCGCATCAGGAGCTGTTCAACCGCGTGAAGCTCGATCTCGGCACCACCGCCGCGATTAAAAAGCCGACCGATGAACGCCTGCAGGCCATCAGGAAGGGTGAATATGATCCGCAGTTTGAAGTGCTCTATTTTCAGTTCGGCCGTTATCTGCTGATGAGCAGCTCGCGCCCCGGATCTTTGCCGGCCAACCTGCAGGGAAAATGGAATCAGTATGTGAAAGCGCCGTGGAACTCCGACTATCATTTCAATATTAACTTCCAGATGAACTACTGGCCGTCGCTGACCTGCAACCTTTCCGAATGTGCGCTGCCGTATTATGAATACGTTGAGAGTCTTGTGCCGTATGGGGAAAAGACCGCGAAGGCCCACTATGGTGCAGGCGGATGGACGATACACCATCTCTCCGATATTTACGGTTTCACAGCTCCTGCGGACGGCGTGCATGGTGTCTGGCCGATGGGGGCCGCCTGGGCGGTGCGCGACATGATGGAATATTACCGCTTCACAGGCGATATGGCTTTTCTGAAGGATCATGCTTATCCGCTGATGAAAGGGGCCGCCAGATTCATGCTCGACTTCCTGGTTGAAGCACCGGAAGGAACGCCGGCCGCCGGTAAGCTCGTGACCAATCCTTCCTATTCCCCGGAAAACTTTTTCATCCGCGACGACGGATCTGTGGCGATGTTCACCTATGCCGCCACGATGGACCTGCAGATTATCGATGATCTGTTCTCCGGCCTGAAGGAAGCCGGTCTGGCAATTGATCCGTCCGGCACCTTCGATGCCGCATTCCAGCAGGAACTGCAGAAGACGCTCGATAACCTGCAACCCGTCCGGATCAGCGAGAAAACCGGTCGTGTGATGGAGTGGATTAAAGACTACGGCGAAAAAGATCCGCATCATCGCCACACGTCGCACCTCTACGGATTGCATCCGGGATATTCGATTAACCAGAACGCGACACCGGAGCTGTTTGAGGCGGCAAAGAAATCGCTGACCGCCCGTGGTGACGGGGGGAAGGGCTGGAGTATGGCCTGGAAAGTGAACATGTGGGCCCGCATTCATGACGGCGATAAAGCCCATGTGCTGCTCAATAATCTGCTGAGCAAAATGACACTCGACAATCTGTTCGACACCCATCCGCCGTTCCAGATCGACGGCAACTTCGGCGGCACGGCGGCGATTGCCGAAATGCTGCTGCAGAGCCACGATGGTGAAGTGAATCTGCTGCCGGCTCTTCCCGATGTCTGGAAAGACGGCTCCGTGCAGGGATTGCGGGCCCGTGGCGGTTTTGAAGTAGACATGACCTGGGAAAACGGGGTGTTAACCGATGCCGCAATCCGCTCGCTCAACGGCAACCCGCTAAAGGTGCGGTACGGCAGCCGGTCCATCGAAAAGGTTCTTGCGAAAGGTGAATGCTTTAGTTGGAAAAGTGCAGAGTAGGCTTCGGCCGATGTGAACGATGTATTAACCGCCACACGGAGTACATTCGGTATTTCGAAAATGATGAAGATAGAAGCCGGTCCGGAAGGGTACCTTCCCGGGCCGGAACACTTCGGGGGAAACACAGGTAATGAGCTGGAAAAATATTTTACGGGGAATCGCAACGGCGCTGATGCTGGGAACCGCTCTCGGAGGGATACAGCCGGGATCAAAGGATCTCGGTGCGATCTGGTTCATCGGAGATTCAATCACCCAAAGTAATGCCGATGGAGATAAGGCGGGATCGCCGCGTAAATCGCTATATGATCTGTTGACTGCGGGCGGCTATACCTTTTCCTTTACCGGTCATCATGTGCGCAATGTGGATGGACTTCCAAACACTGGAACCAACGCGGTTGATAATCTGTACCATTATCATTCCGGCATTTCGGGATCGGTGATCGGCGGTACGGTCGGCAGTCGGGTGGACATGACACAGAGTATGCAGACATTCTGGACCCGTGGCCGCCTTGCGGAGGTGAAGCCCGGCATCATTTTAATGATGCTCGGCACAAATGATGTCGGGCATAATCATGAATTGTCGGAGGCACCGCAACGGCTCAAAATCCTGTTGCAGACGATCTATGAACTTCCAGACATTGGAACTCCCACGATCTTTCTGGCAAGCATTCCTCCGAACCGGCGTTCAGCGGAGGAGTCCGCCCGTGTGGCGGCCTTTAACATGGCGGTGCCGCGCATCGTGGATGCGTTTCGGGCACAGGGAAGAGATATTCATTTTGTTGATCAGTTTCTGCCGCTGAATGATGCGTATGCGGCGAACATGAGAAAGGACAACCTGCACCCGAACGCCACCGGGAACGAGACGATGGCCCGGCAGTGGTTTGAAGCAATATCCGTGGTGACAGGCGTTCCGGAGTTTCCTGGGAAAAAAACCAACTTCCGCGGTTTTTCCCGCTATGACCTTTCGTCCGGTAAAGGGAAGATTATCGTCCTTGCGCCGAAAAAACCTCGGCTCGGAAAACCCTGGGTCTGGAAGGGGTGGTTCTGGGGCAATAAGCTGATTCCATCCACCCAGTTAACCGTGTTCGCCGATCTGAAGCTGCTGGAGGAAGGATATTACGTGGTCATGGCCGGCGGCGATTCGCTCGGCCATCCTTCCGGAAGCGGGCGAATGGATGCCGCGTATGAGCTGATGACGGAAACCTATGGGTTTTCACGAAAACCGGTGCTGGTGGGGATCAGCCGGGAAACGCTGTCTGTCTATCGCTGGGCCTCGACCCATCCGGGCAGCGTAGGTGGAATCTACGTCGATAACGGGGTGTGTTCGGTCAAAAGCTGGCCCGGTGGTAAGCTGGTGCCCGGAAGCGATGCCGTCGGCGAAGGAAATGCAAAGCAATGGAAGAAGCTGAAGGAACGGTATGGGTTTTCTTCCGACGCCGAGGCCCTGGCGTATAGAGGGAACCCGATCGATCTGCTGGAACCGTTGGCAAAAGCCGGTATTCCCGTGCTGCATATCTGCGGTTTGGCTGATACCACGGTTCCGTATGAAGAAAACAGCGCGATTGTGAAGGAGCGCTATCAAAAACTGGGCGGAAACTATCAGGAAATTCTCAAAGAGGGATTGGGGCATCATCCGCATGGACTGGATGATCCGTCGCCCATCATTGATTTCGTAAAGCAATATGCGGGAAGATAAGCCGTATCCCCTATACGAGGGATAGAATATACAAGTGAGCCCTGCAAAACTGTAAGGCTGTTGATTGGAGATAAAAATGGATAAGACAAAAATAAGCTTTTTCGCCGGCCTCCTGGCGGTTTCTGGAATGGTGCAGGCCGCAGATATTTATGTAAGCCCGATGGGGAACGATGCGAATTCCGGAGCAAAGAATTCTCCGCTGGCTTCTTTGGCGGCTGCGCGGGATGCGGCCCGTCCAATGGTTGGAAAAAAAGCGGTCACGGTACATGTCGCGGATGGGGTTTATTATCTCCCGGAAACGCTCATCTTCACTCCGGCCGATTCCGGGGTGACCTACCAAGCGGTCAACGAAGGCGGCGCGGTGCTCAGCGGGGGATCAAAGCTTAACCTGAAATGGTCGTCGTACAAGGATGGCATTTTTAAAGCTAAAACCCCGAAGGGACTGGAAATCGACCAGTTGTTCATGAATGGGAAAAACCAGCGCATGGCGCGTTACCCGAACTATGATGCCGGCAAGCCGACGGCAGCCTATCAGGGCTATGCGGCGGACGCATTTTCTAAAGAGCGCGCCAAAGGCTGGGACGACCCGACCGGCGGCTACATTCACGCCATGCACCGCTCCCGCTGGGGCGGATATCATTACATCATCACGGGAAAAGATGCCAAAGGCGAAGTGACCTACGAAGGCGGCTGGCAGAACAACCGCCAGATGGGCATGCACAAGGAATATCGCATGGTGGAAAATATTTTCGAGGAACTCGATGCGCCCGGCGAATGGTTCCATAACGCCAAAACCGGAACGCTTTACTATATGCCTGCAAAAGGCACTGACCTGAAATCCGCGAGTGTCGAAGTGGTTCGCCTGCGTCATCTGGTCGAGTTTCAGGGTTCGGAAAAAGCGCCGGTCAAAAACATCACCCTGCAGGGCTTCACCGTCCGCCACGCGGCGCGCACCTTTATGGACTGCAAGGAACAGATGCTGCGCTCCGACTGGGCGATCTATCGCGGCGGCGCATTCATGCTGACCGGTACCGAAGATGTTTCCATCCTCGACTGCGAATTCGATCAGGTCGGCGGCAACGCGATTTTTGTGAACAACTACAACCGCGGTACGCTCGTTAAGGGCTGCCACATTCACGACACCGGTGCCAGCGGCGTCTGCTTTGTCGGCGATCCGGATGCCGTGCGCGACCCGTGCTTTGAATACCGCGAAACCAATGATCTGGATACCATCGACCGCACCGTCGGTCCGAAAACTGAAAATTATCCAAGCCTTGGAACCGTTGAAGACTGCCTGATCCACGGCATCGGCCGCGTGGAACGTCAACCCGCCGGTGTGCAGATTGAAATGGCGATGCAAATCACCATCCGCGACACCTCGGTCTACGACACCGCCCGGGCCGGCATCAATGTCGGTGACGGCGCATGGGGCGGCCACCTGATCGAGCGCGTGGACGTGTTCGATACGGTTCTCGAAACGCACGACCACGGCTCGTTCAACTCCTGGGGCCGCGACCGCTTCTGGCACCCGAACCGTGGTGAGTCGCAGCGCGTGATCGATAAGGAGCCGAACCTGCCGTTCCTTGATGCGATGCATACCACCGTCATCCGCGACAGCCGCTGGCGCTGCGACCACGGCTGGGACATCGACCTCGACGACGGTTCCTCTAACTACGACATCTACAACAACCTGATGCTCAACGGCGGACTGAAATTCCGCGAAGGCTTCAAGCGCCGCGCCTGGAACAACGTGATGGTCAACAACGGCTTCCACCCGCATGTCTGGTATAACAACAGCGGCGACGAGTTCTTCAACAACATCGTCATGCGCGCCCCGCGCGGTGCGAGCACCCCGAGCAAAACGGCGAAGGGCAAGCGGATTGATTCCAACCTGTTCTTCTCCGATTTTCCGGAGGAGCAGGACCGTTACCTGATCTCTAAATGGGATGTGAACTCGGTTACCGCCGATCCGCTGTTTGTCGATCCGGCTTCCGGCGACTACCGCGTCAAGGAGGGCTCGCCCGCCCTGGAGCTCGGCTTTAAAAACTTTCCGATGGATCAGTTTGGCGTAAAAAAACCGTCGCTTAAAGCAATCGCCCAGACTCCCATTCTGCCGGTGCCGACTATTGAGCGGACCAAGCCGCGCATGAAACCGGAAACCTCCTCTGCAAAGGTGACGCTCGAGAAATACTGGCTGGGCGCTAAGCTGTATGAGCTGGAAGGCGAAGATTTTTCCGCCTACGGAACGCGGAAAGAAGACGGCGGTGTGGCGCTGATTGAAGTGCCAAAAAATTCCGACGCCGATCAGGCAGGCCTGAAGAAAGACGATCTGATTCAGGGCATGAACGGGAAGCCGATTAAGAATATCGCCGACCTGCTGTCCGCGGCTGTTGCCACAGGAAGCGCGCCGATTGAGCTGAAGATTGTCCGCAATCAGCAGGAGCAGACAATCACCGTCCACGATGCCCCGTATGTAGAAATCAAAACGGATGGTACGCCGGTTCCAACCATTGGAAAAATTACCGCCAAGGGAAAAACCAATAACGATCCGTTGTCGGTGCTGGTCGATGGCCAGCTTGGAAAAGGTTACGGCCCGATATTTGCGAATGGCGAAACTGGCGGTGCCTATAAAATGGATCTCGGCAACGCGGTGCCGGTTTCGGCAATCACCAGCTGGACTTACAACCGCGGAGGAAGCCGCGGGGCTCAGAAGCTGACGATCTACGCAAGCGCCTCCAAAAATGATCCCGGCTGGAACTTTAACAAGTTTACGCCGCTGGGAACCATCGATACCACCGGCATAAAACCCGGTGAGTTCACCGGCGCGAGCCTGAAGGCGGCAAAAGGAACACTCGGCACGTTCCGCTGGATCATCTGGCAGGTGGATCCGGTGAGTAAGAAAGGCGAAAACTCCGCCTTCCAGGAACTGACGGTAGAATAGAACGATGAAGCGCCGGCAGTTTAATATTGTCGTGGTCAATCCCGATCAGATGCGGGCGGATTACATGACGCCCAACGGACACCCGTTTATCGCAACGCAGCATCTGTCGCGACTGGCCGGCATGGGCACGAATTTCGAGACGGCGTTTGTCTCCTGTCCCATGTGCGGGCCGAGCCGGGTATCGGCCGTGACCGGTCAGTATCCTGCCGAGCATGGCCAGCGTAACTATGGCGGCCGCATGCATCCGGACTATCCGAATATGTTCCAATCATTGGAAAAAGCAGGCTACCACCGTGCGCTTTTCGGGAAGGACCATATCATGGCAGAGGATGCCATTGGTGTGCTCTACGACGAAGGCGAGGATATCTGCATCGGCAACATGGATGAACACCCGGACTATGCCAAAAGCTGGAGCTCCGGAACCTTGTCGGATGACTGTCCGTGGAATGTGACCGAACGTCTGACCACCGCCGGACTGGATTATATCGAGCGGCGGGCTCAGACGGAGCAACCGTTTTTCCTGACACTGAATTATCAGGATCCGCATCCCTATTTCACTGCTCCGGCTCCGTACGATACCATGTTTTCGCCGGATCAGTTCGAGCTGCCTCCCAACTTCCGCCGGGAGCCGGGGGAGGGCGAACCGCGCCGCATGAGCCTCTGGCGCGAAAACTCGCGATCAGGCGAAGCGACGGAAGACGATTTTAAGAAAGCCATGGCCATGTATTGCGGGCAGATCCGCTATGTGGACGATCAGCTTGGCCGTGTGCTGGATAAACTTGAAGCACTCGATATTCTGGACGATACCGTCGTCCTGTTCTGGAGCGACCACGGTGAGTTTCTCGGCGACTATGGTGTAACGCATAAAATGGCCGCCTTCTATGATTCCATGGTGCGCGTGCCGATGGTGCTGTGGGATCCGGGCGGGACGGTTCAACGGGGAAGCAACAGCCATCTGGTTGAAGCCATCGATGTGTTTGCGTCTGTGCTGGACCTTTGCGGCGTGGAGCAGCCGGCGGGCAGCCGGGCCCATTCGTTGCTGCAGCCCGAATACCAACCGCGCGCGGATGTGTATGCCGAGGGCGGCCTCCAGTTGGCACCGGAGCAGGTGCCGATTCCGGGAGCCAATCTGCGCGCGCCGCATGGGCCCACTCATTTCGGGGCCGGAGCCATGCTGCGTTCCAATCGTTGGAAACTGTGTAGCCATAGTTTTGATTGCTGGGAACTCTATGATCTGGAAAATGATCCGTCTGAAGCCAAAAACCTTTATGAGCAACCGGAATATGCCGAAGTCGTGCGCGAGCTGACACAGCGGCTGATGGCGAGGATGATGAACGCGGGGCAGGCACCTGAACATTTGCTGTGCCCCGAAGCGGTTGGCGTTGATGAAGACGGCATGCCGGTCTGGAATATGAAGTATGACCACATTGAATTGAAAGACGGGCTGCGCCCGGGAGGTGTTTTATGAAGAACAAACTGAGAATGAATTTTCCTGCCGGTTGGCAGGGCGACATGTGGAAAGAGGCACTGCCCTCCGGTAACGGCATAATCGGCGCGGCGGTCTATGGTGCGGTGCATAAAGAGACGATTCTGCTGACGCACGATGACCTGTGGCACGAGGTGCTGACCAATGAACTGCCGGACGTCAGTCATAAACTGCCGGAAGTCCGAGAACTGCTGGCGAAGGGCGATGCCTATGCGGCTGATCCGGTCATCTGCGATGAACTGATTGCCAAAGGATACAAGGCCGACATCGGCGCACCGCTCCCGCTGGGCGATCTGATTGTTAATGTGCCCGTGAGCCTCGGCTTTACAGACTACAGCCGCGAGCTGAATATGGAGACCGGTGAGGTGACTGTTTCCTGGAGCGATAACGGCATCGATTATTCCCGGAAGGTCTTTGTCTCGCGCGAAAACGATTGCGTCGTGATGGAGATGAAGAGTGCCGGCGGAGCATTGAATGCCGAAATTTCGCTCGATCTGCACGATCGCCTCGATGCGCACATCTGCGATCAGCCCGATCCGAAACTGCCTGAAAATGTCGAAGTTAAAACCGATGAACCCGGCTGGATCTATTATGCCGCGGCCAACGATGATGGAACCGACTTCGGTGCGGTCGCCTACATCGAACAAAGCGATGACCGTGCGTTTGTGGTTCTGAAGATGTTTGTGAAAGGCGAACGTTCCAATGATTGGAAACGATTGAAGGAAGAACTCGACGGCGTAAGTAAAAGCTACGTCAAATTATTGGCTCCTCACGTGGAATTGCACGGGGAAATCTTTACTCGCGTTTCTATAGATCTCGGAGCAAGTGAATCGGGGCATGATCGTTCGAACGAAGAATTGTTAATGGCGGCCTATCGAGGTGTTGTTCCCAAAGCGATGGTGGAAAAGATGTGGGCGTATGGACGCTATCTGCTGATCTCCAGCTCGCGCGAGGGCAGTCACCCAAGTCCGCTGCAGGGCAAGTGGTGCGGATCATATCGTGGCTACTGGACCTTCAACATGTTCAACGAAAACCTGCAGATGAACTATTGGCAGGTGGGCGCCGGCAACATGCCGGAGGTGGCGCTGCCGGTTTTTGACTATATTGAACGCCTGATGGACGACTTCCGCGATAATGCGAAGAAGGTTTACGGTTGCCGCGGAATCTATATTCCGTGTGTGAACACCCCGCCGTCCGGCCTCATTAAGGACATCCAGCCGCACACGATTCACTGGACGGGCGCGGCGGCCTGGGCGGGCCAGCACTATTACGACTACTATCTGCACACAGGCGACGAGCAGTTTCTGAAGGAGCGCTGCATTCCCTATCTTCGCGAAGTGGCGCAGTTCTATGAAGATTTCTTTACCGTCGATGAAAACGGCTGTTTCCTCAGCTCCCCGTCGAACTCTCCGGAAAACCATCCGGGCAACTATGCCGATGGGGCTGCGGATCTGAAGTCGATGGAAACCGCGATGAACGCAACGATGGATTTTGCGCTAGCGAAAGAGGTGCTGACGCATCTGGTCGAAAGCGGGGACGACGTAGAGCACTGGCAGGCGATGCTGGATAAAATTCCGCCGTATCAGATCAATGAAGACGGTGCGATCTGTGAGTGGATGCATGCGTTCTTTGAGGATAACTATGCCCACCGCCATCAGTCGCACATCTATCCGGTTTTCCCGGGCCTGGAAGTGACGCGCGAATCCGATCCGGAACTCTACGATGCCTTTGAAGTTGCAATCCGCAAGCGGTTGGAAATCGGCATCGGTTCGCAGACCGGCTGGTCGCTGGCGCACATGGCGAACGTTTATGCGCGCATGGGCGAGGGCGACGACGCACTCAACTGCCTGAGCCTGCTGGCGCGGGCCTGTGTGATGAACAACTTCTACACCACCCATAACGACTGGCGCAACAGCGGCATCGGCGTGCCGATGCATCTCGCACCGTATCAGATCGACGCCAACTTCGGCTGGACCGCCGCCGTTCAGGAAATGCTGCTCTTTTCCGTGCCCGGAAAAATTACGGTCCTGCCGGCGATTTCCAAGGATTGGAAAACCGGCTCGGTGAAAGGCCTGCTGGCGCGCGGCGGCGTGGAGGTTTCCATTGATTGGAATGTTGCTGAAAAGATTGAGGTTCGTGCGACGGCCAGAACGGATCAGTCGGTGATGTTGAGCACGCCGTATGGCGAAAGTGTGGAGCTGGAGCTCGAAGCCGGCAAAGAACTCGTTCATACATTTAAAGTTTAAAGGAGAGTGTTCAATGAAGTTTTCCAATCATTGGAAAGTGGCTGCAGCATCGGTTCTGCTGGCCTGCGGCAGTGCAGTTGCAGAAAAACCGAATGTAGTTTTTGTGATTACGGATGATCAGGGGATGGGCGATCTGGGATGCACGGGTAATCCATACCTCAAGACGCCGAATCTGGATAAGTTCCACGATGGTGCGATCCGCTTTACGAACTACCACGTGGGCACCACCTGCGCGCCGAGCCGTTCGATGATTATGTCCGGACGCCACTGCAACCGGGTGAACGTCTACCACACGATCAATGGCCGCTCGATCCTGTTTGAGGATGAGGTGACGCTGGCGGATGTGTTTGCGCAGAACGGCTATGTGAATGCCATGTATGGGAAGTGGCATCTGGGCGATAACTATCCGTACCGTCCGGAGGATCGCGGTTTTCACGAGGTGGTGCGGCACGGCGCCGGCGGGATCGGACAGGGGCCGGACTATTGGTGGAACGATTATTTTGACGACACCTACTGGCACAACGGCGAGCTGCAGAAATATGAAGGCTACTGCACGGATGTCTTTTTCGGCGAGGCGCTGAAGTTTATCGAAACCAATAAAGACAAGCCGTTCTTCTGCTACCTTTCGCTGAATGCACCGCACTCGCCGTATAACCTGCCGAAGGAATACTACGATATGTATCAGGGAGGAAAGTTCGAGGAGCTGCATCCGCGGCTTCGCCGTTTCTACGGCATGATCTCGAATATTGATGACAACTTCAAACAGCTGGAAGCCAAGCTGGATGAGCTGGGACTGACGGAGAATACGATCCTGATCTTTACAACGGATAACGGGACCTCCGCAGGCCGCAGCACCTGGAATGCCGGACTCAAGGGCAGCAAGGGCAGTCAGTATGATGGCGGCCATCGCGTTCCGTTTTTCATTCAGTGGCCGAAGGGCAAACTGACCGGCGGCAAAGATCTTGATCAGCTGGTGGCCGCATATGATCTGTTGCCGACGTTCGTCGACCTGCTCGACTTGAATTTTGAGCCGAAGAAACCGCTGGATGGTAAAAGCCTCAAGCCGTTGCTGACCCAGGAAAATCCGGCATGGGAAAACCGTATGCTCTACATTGATACGCAGCGGGAGCAGAACCTGATTAAATATAAAAAGTATGCGGTCATGGATGACACCTGGCGCCTGGTGGATGGCAAAAACCTCTACAACATCAGCGAGGATCTGGGGCAGAATAAAAACGTGTTTGACCAGCATCCGGAAGTAGCGAAGCGGTTGGCGGAAGGCTATGAAAAATGGTGGCAGTCGTTCCTCGATGATGGCGTGGCCGAGCGCTATGCCTACATCAAGGTCGGTTCGCCCTACGAGAATCCAACCAAAATCCATGCGCACGATCAGATTGTGGGGCGCTACAACGATTCGTGGCACCAGAACGGGGCAAGCGAAGGGGCGCAGTCGACCGGTAAATGGAAAATCGAATTTGTCGAGGATGGCGAATATTCCATTGCGCTCCGTCGTTTCCCGCGTGAGAGCGGCCTGGCAATCAATGCGACCTTCCCGGGGCAGGAGCCGCGCATTGAGCTGGATAAAACCGCGACGGGTAGCGTGAAGGATGATTTTACCGAAGCAATGCTCTACGTGGCCAATATTTCAAAAACGCAGAAGATCAAAGAGGGGCAGGATGAGGTGGTCTTTAAAGGAAAAATCCCGGCCGGTAAATATGATCTGGAGGCACAGCTGATCGATAGCGGCAATCGGGTGCATTCTGCTTATTATGTCTATATTGAAAAGCTGTAAGAAAAGAGGAATCGGTTGATGTTTCGGAAAATAGCAGTACTCAGTGGTCTCATTTTTACATTTGGGGCTTCGGCGGAAGTGGTGGATCATCTGGTCCTGGGCGATGCGGTATCGGAGCAGGCGCACCAGCTTGAAGCCGAGTTGAGCGACGTCGTCGACGGCGCGCTGGGCCAGAAGGCGCGGCGCTTGCTGGCCAATGGCGAATGGCGGGGCGGCAAAGTCACGATGAAGATGAAGGTTGACCCGGAAAAGCCGAACTATTTCACGGTTAAGTTCTGGGGCGGCGACACCTGCGGCGAGGAGCAGTATGAAGCGCGTCTCTGCCTTTACGTGAATGGTAAACAGCTGGGTACCCGGCACCTTGGTCAGATCGATATGCTCGATATCATGAAGTATGACCTGCCGCGCTATCCCGGCCGCTTCCTCTATACCACCCGCCCGCTGCCGCTCCACATGACCGAGGGAAAAACCGAGGTTGAACTGACCATTGAGGGACAGGGTGGCATCAACGGCTATGCGCCGAAGATTGCGGATTACCAGAAAATGATGAAGGAGCCGTCGCGGGGAATCTACCGAGCCTATGTTCACACCAATCCGGGTTTCCAACCTTTGGAAGATGAAGTGCAGGGAACGGCCCCGGTGCTGCCGATTCGTCCGGAGCCGGGCATTGAGGTGATTGAGAAGCTGAAGAAAGATCTGAACGAACGGTCGAAGTATGAACTGGAGCGACCGGGCAAAAAGCATGAGCTGAACATTCAATACCTTGCCCATGCCTATAAAACACCCTGGAATATTGCCTATAAAAACAAGGTGGCGCTGGAGCGGCTTGTGGATGCCATCGATATTCATTATCTGGAGTGGCGCAAAGATCCGGATGCCAGTCTGGGAAGACGTTGGATTTTCAAGGGGCCCATTGGCGATGCCATCCGCTTGACGCATGAAGACCTGAAACCGTGGCTGGACGAAAAGGTGCCGGGAACGAAGACTGTGCGCCGTAAAGCCTGGGCGGAGCTGATGGTGGCATCGCGCACCCACAACTCCTCGAAAGAGGGGGAGGCGCGCCGCGCCTACACGAACCAGTGCATGATCAAGGATCAGAATACCTATTACTGCAACCTGGCGATTGCGTTGATCTATCCGAAAAAGGCGTGGCCGGAAAAAAAGGCCCGTCGGATGCTGTACGAGGCGATGGGACTGGAGCCCTTCAGCGGGAGTTGGGATGAATATGCAAAACCGGACTGGAGCCACGGTAAGAATAAGATGCTGCTTACGCCTGCAGGGCTGACGCGGGAACTCGGTTTTGTTGGTGCTTACGGTGAAATTATCTGCGATTCCGGTGTGGCGATCTATGAAGCGACCAAGTCGTCGCCCGAAGGCGCTGACCCACGTATCCGTGAACAATTGATCAGGATGATCCGTGCGCGTGCGCCGTTCCGCTATCCGTTGGTGGATAAGGAGGGGTATCGCAGCATGAACATGGAAGGCCTCATCGGTTGGCGCGACTGGAAGTTCCCGGGTAACGTGATGTATGACCAGTTCAACGGCCGCGATGGCGGAGCGTTTGAAGTGGCGGTGTCAACCGGTGACAAAGTGCTGCTCGGCTATGGTCAGCAGATGCTGGAGGATAACCAGTATTTTCAGGTGGTGAAAAAGCGGATGGAGGAGCGGGGAACCAGTTCAAAAACCTATCTGTTAAATGTGCCGGAACTTTATGAAATGGTTTCTTCGCTAGAGGATCAACCTTACCGCCTTCCGATGAGTGACGGGCAGCCCGACTTTGTTTTTGCTGACCCCGGGAACGGGGTGCTGGCATTTAAGGATCGGGGCCGGATCTTCTACAGTTCGCTCTACTGGCGGGCACGGCGTATGGTGAACAATCTTGCGCGGGTGCATTATATGACCCCGCACATGGAGGTGGATTCCATCGTAAACATTGAGACAGAGTTCAACGACAGCGGTAAAAAATACACCTTCCCGGAACGCACGAACCAGGAGTTCAGCCGTGGCCGTGAAGAGAGGTGGTATACCTCTCAGGGCATCTATCAGGCCATGGCCGGCGTTGAATATCCCATTGCCAGGGTGCGCGGCGACGATTCGTTTGAATATGGCCAGGAGCACCTTCAGGCCGGCAAGGCGCAGCTTTATATCATGAGCTATGGCGACTACTTTATTGCCATGAACTGTGACGACAGCGACTCGTTCCGGGTTGATATTCCCGCCGACTTTGTCGGAGCCAAAGATCTGGTCTCGAAGCAGATTGCTAAATTCCCGCAGGCCAACCTCCGGCCGGGTAAAACGATGGTACTTTGCCGGGATTGGAACATTCAGCCGCCGGAGCCGGTTGTTGTAAAGGCGCCTGTTGAAGAACCCCGGACAGAGCCGGTCGTGGTTGCGGTTGCTGCAAAACCAGACGTGCCGGTGAAACAGGAAAAGCAACCGGAACCCACGCCGGAGCCGGTTGTATTGGACGAACTCCCAGTAGACCCGGTTGCTGCGCCATCGGAGTCGGCGGAGTTCCGTAAGATCCTGATGATGGTTGGAGGCGGCCTGATCTTTGTGGTGCTTCTGGCCGTGCTGGGTAAGCGAAAGAGATAGTTTCATTGCTGCTGAACGGGGAGCTGCTTGACGTAGTGGCAGTTCCTTCCAATGGTCGGCCGTTGCCTTTGCCGAAGGCGCGTTCCTCGTGAGCGCGGCGCGTGTAGACGGTCTGGCCCGGTTTATTTCCGCTGCGTCTTTTGCCGGCGACTTTACGATCATTGGGGTTGAAAAACGGTAATGCGGATTGGCGTCGGGGTGTAAAACAGGCATTTTGTCAGAATGAATAAAAGAACGGTAATCATTCGGTTGTGGATCGCGGTTATCTTTTGCGGAACTGCGAGTGCCCGGGCCTCTCAGGAAAAGCGTCCGAATATCCTCTTTATCATTGCAGATGATCTGGGCGCACGTTTGGGATGTTATGATGACGCGCTGGCAGTAACCCCGAATCTGGACCGGCTCGCACTGCAAGGGGTTGTTTTTCGCAATGCCTACTGCCAGTACCACACCTGTGGACCCAGCCGTGCCAGTATGATGTCGGGAAAATATCCTTTCGAGTCCGGCTATACGCATAATAAAGACGGCACCTATGGGCAGTACATGCCTGACTTTACCTCGTTGCCGCGCCTGTTCCGGGAAAACGGATATAGAACGGCCCGGGTGGGCAAGGTCTATCACATGGGGATTCCCAAGGGAATTGGCGGAGCGGGCACGGACGATCCGGCCGGCTGGGATGTGGCCATAAACAATACCGGTTGGGATGCATTTGAGAAAAACTGGTCGAAGGCGACGCATTGGGGGGAGCGCGACAGCGCGGGGGTGCGGATCCGGTATTCCGCACCGGAAATCGAAGATCGTGAGTCGGCCGATGGGCAGGGGCTTGTGGAAGCTATCCAGCTATTGGAAAAGCACCATCCCCAAAAAACAGGCCAGCCGTTTTTTCTGGCCTACGGAATGTTCAGGCCTCATCCGCCGATGATTGTTCCCCGGCGTCATTGGGATGCGGTTAATCCTGCGGAGATCATATTACCGATGGTGCCGGAAAATGACCGGGATGATATTCCGAAAGTCAACTGGCACCGCCATGGGCCCGAATACAACTTTATACCGGAAGAGCATGCCCGGAACTATACACACGCCTACTATGCGGCGATTCATTTTGTGGATCATCTCGCCGGACAACTTATCCAGGCATTGGAAACACAAGGGTTGGCAGACAATACGATCATCGTGTTCACGGGGGATCAGGGGTTTATGCTGGGCGAGCATGGGCACTGGCATAAATCATCGATGTTTGAGGAGGCTCAGCGGGTGCCTCTGATTATTGTGGATCCGCGTGCGAAAGAGAAGGGGGCACAAGTTTCGGGCCTGGTCGGGCTGATCGATCTCTATCCAACGCTTTGCGACCTCGCCGGCATCGTCCCGAAGCATCTGCTTTCGGGGATCAGCCTGAAGCCCCAACTCTATGATGTTTCCGCAAAAACAAAGCAGTGCGAGTTCATCATGGGAAGCCCGAACGGGTACACCATTCGAACCCCCAAATATGCCTATACCGAATGGCGTAAAGCGGGAAAGAAAACAGGCGATGCCATGCTGTACGATCTGGAGAATGATCCTCGCGAGTTTACAAATCTGATTAATCTCCCGGAGTATCAGGAAGTTCAGCGTGAGCTTGAGCGACAGCTGGATGCGCGGCTGGAAGCTGCTGCAAGGGGTTGTGATCAATAGGATCAGTGCCCTTAATGCGAAAATGATCTCTTAGGTCAGATGCTCTGGGCGCGGAATTGACGGGGCGGGAGGCCGGAAACTTTTTTGAACTGGCGGGTGAAATAGTTGCTGTCGTTGAAGCCGACGGCGAAGGCGATTTCGGTGACGGTGTGATCGGTCTGGCGCAGCATTTCCATGGCGCGCTGGATGCGGAGCCGCATGAGATAATCAACCGGCGTCTGGCCGGTGGCCTTACGGAAAACGGTAAGCAGGCTGCTTTTCGACATGTAGGCTATCTGTGCGAGTTCGTCCAGCTTCCAGCCTTTCGCGTAGTCATTCTCCATGGCGCCGATCACTTCGCCGACGCGTTGCAGTGCCTGGGTTTCGGTGGAGTCACCCTGCATGTAGGCACGGGATAGATAGGCAATCAGTTCCAACAGTTTGGCACGCAGGACAATCTCGTAGCCCGGACTCCGTTCCGTGCACTCTTTTTCCATTTCGTCGCAGATGCTCTGAACGTGGGCGAGCTGGAGGCGTTTCAGGTGGAGGCGGCTGGCGAAGCGGTGCTGTTTGCGGTAGGTCGGCTCCAGCAGGAACATGGCGCAGTAGCCGGGCATGCACCTCAGTTCATTTTCCGGCCACAGAATCAGGTCCGGATTATACATCACGTTATACATGATGAGATCTTTGCGGTTGTGATAGAAGTGGCGCTGACGGCCCTGCAGCAGGAAGACATCTCCGGCCGTGATTGGCATGTCCATGCCTTCCAGGCTCTGGAGCCCACGGCCCTGTTTCACAATGGCGAGTTCGCAGAAGTCGTGGCTATGCTCTATCTCCGTTAGATCGTGCGGGTGGGGCGGAGGATCGTCGCCGGTCGGGCAGGTTATGCTCCGCCCGACCAGGATCGGAAATCCCGTCATCCCAAAGTAGTCATGTCCGTCTGCAATGAGTGTTTCCATAGGTTGATGTATCGTGCTTATGCGCTAGGGTGATTCAATCTCTTCTACTGTAAAAATGCCTTAAACAGCGAAGTTATATTTTATTGCACATGGGATATAATGCTATTTATTTGTGCGATAATAAAGGACTTGGTGGCCGGGAAATGATTAAATATCTGTTTTGAATTGGGTAAGTTCAGCGTCCAGGTCGGCGGCGCAGGTATATTCCGGAGTTTTGATCTATGAGCGGGAAGACATCCTACACAACACGCTTCAGCTATGCGGCCAGCGATATGGCCGGGCAGTTTATCTTTCAGGTGGTTAATGCATTTTTGCTTATCTATTGCACCGATGTACTCGGTTTGTCGGCAACAACAGCGGGGACGATTTGGCTGATCGCACGTCTGGAAGATGCGCTGGACAGTCCGATCTGGGGTATTTTTCTCGATAAGACCAATAACAAGTATGGAAAAAGCAGGCCTTGGTTCCTGTGGTTATGTGTTCCCTATGCCGTTCTTGGGCTGATGCTGTTTTATATTCCCGACTTAGGGGATCTGGGTAAGGCGATTTACTTTGGCACCGTTTATGTTGTTTTCGGATCCATCTATACCGGGATCAATACCCCGGTTACCTCCATTCTGTCTGCGTTAACCAGTGACCCCAAGGAGCGGGTTACGTTGACGACCTTTCGCATGATCGGCTCGAAGCTCGGGGTGCTGATCGTCAGTCTATCATTTCTCCGGATGGTTGATTTCTTTGGCAAGGGAGACGAGGCCGCAGGGCACTTTCGCACGATGATTGTTTTCGGTTTGGTATCGATTTTATGCTATCTGTTCGCATTTAAGAATCTCCGAGAGGTTGTGCAGGTGAAGCAGGAACGCATTCCGATCAAAGAAGCGTTCCGAGCCTTTAAAGGAAACGTTCCTTGGCTGATTATTTTTACATCGAGCTTCTGCTTTTGGATCGCATTCATCGCCCGCTTTGCAACCGTGAATCACTTTTTTAAATACTGCTGGGGAGACCAAAGCCTGGTGTCTGCATTTTTTGGGATGGATGTCATTTCCCTCGGCGCCATTTTCCTGATTCCCTTTTTCTGTAAGTTCAGCAACAAGTCGACGCTGTGGGCGGTTTCGCTGTTTTTATCCGCACTGGCCCAGCTGATTTTGTATTTCGGTGCAGCGCAAAATTCGCTTCCCCTGTTATATGTTGGTTGGATTGCGGGGATCTTCACCAGTGGAGTCGCGCTCGCATTGCCGTTCTCTTTGATGTCCGACAGCGTCGATTATGGTGAATGGAAAACAGGCGTTCGTGCCGCAGGGTTGCTGACGGCCGTTGGGACGGCGTTCTGCCTCAAGGCGGGCAGCGGCTTTGGCGGCGCCGTTCCGGCCTGGGTCATGGGATATACCGGCTTTGATGGACAGCTGGAGGCTCAGTCCGACCTGGCTCTTGCCGGCATTTCGTTCGGGTTTGTCTGGATCCCGGCCATCTTCTATGTGCTGGCCCTCATTCCCGTTCTGTTTTACGGCAAATATGAAAAGCTTGAGTCGACGGTTCAGCAAGAGCTGAGTGCGCGCCGCGAAGGAGAGTCACATGTTTAAGTTCGTTCAGGATAAAGCATCCTGTGAGTTGGTTGCCGACGAAAAGCGTCTTCGGATTCGTTTTGTCAGCCCCGAGATTGTGCACGTTTCCTATATTGAAGGCGAATCGTTCACAGATCTCCCAAGCTCAATCGTGACGAGCAAAGCAACCTGCACGGATTTCCAAACCCTGGAAGAAGACGATGCCGTTCTGATTTCAACGACCGCCCTGCAGGTGCGTGTTTCCAAACGTAGCGGCGCGGTTTGTTTTATGGATGCGGACGGCAATGTTCTGCAGCAGGAGCCGGAACGCGGCGGCAAGTCGCTTGTGCGTAAAGAGGTCTTCCGCAACGTCTACGACCACTCGGTGGAGGTTGCCACCGGGCAGAACATCGACGGTGCGCGCGCCGAGGCCGAGGCCGTCGATCGCATCTTTGATCGCCATGCCTTTGAAGCGAAGCTGGAGTTCACTTTTTCCGACGACGAAGCGCTGTTCGGTTTGGGCTCGCACGAAGAGGGCTACGGAAATCTGCGCGGCAAATCGCAACAGCTCTATCAGCAGAATATGAAAATGGTCGTGCCGTGCATCGTGTCGACCAAAGGCTACGGTCTGTTGTGGGACTGCTCGTCGACGATGGTTTTCCATGACGATGCCTATGGCAGCTACTGGTGGGGTGAGTGCGTCGATCAGATTGATTATTACTTTATCGGCGGCGGCAACGCGTCCGCCGTTGCAAAAAATTATTATGCACTGACCGGCGCGCCGCCAATGCTGCCGCGCTGGGCGTTCGGCTATGTGCAGTCGAAAGAGCGCTATGTGACCGCCGAGGAAATTCTCGGCATCGCCCGCGAATACCGCCGCCGCAAGATCCCGCTCGACGTGCTGGTGCTCGACTGGAAATCGTGGCCGGACGGCAACGGCTGGGGGCAGAAGGAATTTGACCTCGTGCGCTTTCCAGACCCTGGAAAGTTTATTGATGAGCTGCATGCCATGGGCGTGAAGCTTATGACCTCCATCTGGCCGATCATGTCCGGCGAATGCCCGAACCAGATCGAGCTGCGCGAAAAAGGGCAGATGCTCGGCAATCAGTCGACGTATAATGCCTTTGATCCGAAAGCGCGCGAAACCTATTGGAAGCAAGCGAAAGATGGGCTGTTCGACCACGGCGTCGATGCCTGGTGGTGCGACTGCACCGAGCCGTTTGAGTCGGACTGGGAAGGCACACTGAAGCCGGAGCCGCACCTGCGCCTGATCAAGAATACGGATGAGGCCAAACGCTATATTGATGAAGGGCAGCTCTCTGTTTATTCACTGCACCATTCGCAGGGCATCTATGACGGCCAGCGTGCGGCCTCGAATAAAAAGCGCGTGTTGAATCTCACGCGATCCTCCTATGCGGGGCAGCACCGATACAGCACCGTCAGTTGGAACGGCGACATTTGCGGTACCTGGGACGTGCTCAAACGCTCCATCCCGGAAGGCGTCAATTTCTGTGCAACCGGCGAGCCGTACTGGACGCTCGATATCGGCGGGTTCTTTGTGGCATCCGATCCCGAAAAACGCTGGTTCTGGAAGGGCGACTACGACGCCGGCTGCCGTGGACTCGGTCCGATGGAAGGCACCGAACCGATCGCCAACGATAACGGTTGCACTGATCTAGGCTATTGGGAGCTCTACACCCGCTGGCTGCAGGTTGGCTGTTTCCTGCCGATGTTTCGTTCGCACGGTACCGACGCCGCCCGTGAAATCTGGCGCTTCGGTGACGAGGGCGATCGGTTCTACGATGTCATCGCAAAATTTATCCGTCTGCGTTATCAACTGCTGCCCTACATCTATTCGGTGGCGGCGGGTGTTGCCGAATCCGGCCTGGCACTGCTGCGTCCGGTGGCGATGGAAGTTCCGCAGGATCCAAAGACCTTTGATCTGACGGATCAATATTTCTTCGGCCCCGGCCTGATGGTCTGCCCGGTGATTGAGCCGATGTATTATGAACGTGAATCGCAGCCGCTCGAAGGGGTGCCGGAATCGCGTTCCGTCTATCTGCCGGCTGGCACTGGCTGGTATGATTTCTGGACGGGTGAGCTTTTTGAAGGCGACCAAACCATTGAGGCCGCAGCGCCGCTCGAAACCATCCCGGTCTTTGTTCCTGCGGGAACGATTGTTCCGATGGGGCCGGTTGAGCAATATTCCGGCGAGGTGGCCGATGCTCCGCTGGAGCTGCGCATCTATGCGGGAGCAGATGCTTCCTTTGTTTGCTACGAAGATGCCGGCGACAGCTATGCCTATGAACAAGGTGAATGCGCGCGGGTTACGCTGGAGTGGAATGAAGCTGAGCAGACGTTGAGCATTTCTAATCGGGAAGGCTCGTTTGAGGGAATGATTTCCAGCCGGATGCTGAACGTGAGAATCCATTCGATAATAGGTTTGAAAGAAATTGAGATTGAATACCGCGGAACCAATTTGGTGATCCCCGGCAGGTGGTAACCATGCTTCGGGGCAGGCGGGACGCCTGCGGTACGTTTGCCGCGTTGTCCGTATCGCAGATAGGATGAGAAGGCAGTCGAGAGAGGTGTCCGGCCTCCATACGAGCTGTGATAATATCACGCTCCCCAAATAAACGCACTCAAGGTGCAAAAGGAGACCGGACATGAAGAAACGTAATACAATCGGAATGGATATGGGAGATCGGAACCACACAATCTGCACGCTCGACCCTGACGGTAAAGTGATGTCGCGCAACACGGTTTCCAATACGGCCGCCGCTCTGCGTAAATGCTTTAAGAAGCTCGATCCTGCGCTATTCGCTATCGAGGCGGGAACCCACTCCGCGTGGGTAAGCCGAGTGCTTGAAGGGATGGGACACGAGGTGCTTGTGGGTAATCCGCGCAAACTCCGCGTCATCTGGGACAGCGATATAAAGGACGATGTGCGCGATGCCGAGATGCTTGCGCGAATCGCGCGTTTTGACCGGGAACTGCTCTATCCCATTCATCACCGCAGCCGGGACGCGCAGCTCGATCTGATCAGCATCAATGCGCGGGATCTATTGGTGAAAACCCGATCCATGCAAACCACCCATATACGAAATGTGGTCAAAGGCTTCGGCGAGCGCATCGCGAAGTGCAGCACCAAAAGCTTCCACAAGCGAGCCCGTGAGGAACTGTCGAGCGAGTTGCTTGAAATGTTTGAACCCTTGCTCGCATGCCTCGAAGCGCTCAGCGCCAAAATTACGGAATACGATAAGCAGATCGAAAAAACATGCGTTGAAAACTATCCCGAAACCAAGGTGCTGCGGAATGTGCAGGGCGTTGGTGCGATTACTGCGCTGGCCTATGTACTCACGCTTGAGGATCCAGCGCGGTTTAAAAAGAGCCGGGATGTCGGCCCCTTTCTGGGACTGGTTCCCAAGCGGGACCAATCCGGGAAAACAGATAAACAGCTGAGCATCACCAAAGCGGGCAATTCAACCTTGCGTCGATTGCTCGTCGGAAGTGCTCAATATATCCTTGGAGCCTTTGGCCCCGACTGTGAGCTTCGTGAGTTCGGGCTGAACCTGGCCGCACGAGGCGGGAAAAACGCCAAGAAGCGCGCAACGGTAGCCGTGGCACGCAAGCTCGCCGTAATGCTGCACCGCTTGTGGGTGGATAAAGCCGATTACCAACCCTTTCACCAACAAGTTCATAAGGAGTTGGAGCAAGCCGCATAGCTTGAGGGAAAAAATCATCAACCAGAACTTAACGAAACCAAGGAGTATGTGACGTAGACCGAAACCAACCTATCCAATTAATGTCCCGTCCGGGTGGCTGCGGGAGACGCCTTGAGCAGGAACCAAATGCTTGGGTTCATCAAAAAGCTCGGCACGCAGATGGCAGCGCCCCATGACGGACCCTACCATGCACCGGATCAAAAGCGGATCCATGAAGAGTGCGAATAAGAGCAAGACGGAAATAGGATAGAACGGAGTCGGAATCCGCCACGCCGGATTATTGAATTTGACATGCCTTCTCATAAGAGGCGTCTCGCCTGCTCCGCGTAGAGCAGGAAGAATGAGTGGAGTATTAAAAATGATGATTAAATATATCGCAGGTATTATATTGTTTTTATCGGTGGGTTGCGCCCACGCAGCGCAACAGGAATTCTATGTCTCGCCGAAGGGCAATGACCGCAATCCGGGAACAAAGGCGAAGCCGTTCCAATCTCTGGAAAAAGCGCGTGATGCGGTGCGCCGTGTGAACAAAGGCATGAAGGATGACATCGTCGTTCATTTTGCCGGCGGCACGTATGTCTTTGACGAGACGGTTGAGTTTACTCCGGCGGACTCCGGTATGAACGGAAAGCGGATTATCTACCAGGCCTATGAAGATCATACGCCGGTATTCAGCGGTGCAACCAAAGTGACCGGTTGGAAGCCGTTTAAGGATGAAATCTATCAGACCAAATTGAACCATTCTTCAAAGCTCCGTTCCTTGTTTGTGAACGGCGAACGCGCGTATATGGCTGCCATGACGGCTGACGCTAAGGGTGGCTGGGGTAAATATGAGGTTAGGAAAGGCCAGGCGAACTGGGCGTGGGAAAGCGGTTCCGCGGAAGACGGTGTCACGTTTGACCAGAGCGATGTTCCAAACCTTGTAAATTCCGAAGATGTCGAGGTGATGCGCAATACGAAGTTTAACTCCCACATTCTCTGCATTCGCGATGTTACGACGGATGGCGGCAAGCGTGTCTTAAAATTCCAGCAGCCCTATGCGGCCATTGCGATGCGCATTAAATACGGGCGCTATTCGACGAAGGGGCCGCATACACTGATGAATGCCTTCGAGTTTCTGGACGAGCCCGGCGAGTTCTATTTTGACCGCAAAAAGAAAACGCTCTACTACATTCCCCGCGAGGGCGAGGCGTTGGCAACGGCCGAAGTTTATGCACCGCAACTGGGCGAGCTGATTTCGATTCAGGGAAATACGAAGCAGGATCGGGTCAGTAATTTGACGTTTAAGGGCATCACGTTTGCCAACACCGAATCGGTGCTGCCGGAAGTGGATGGATCGTGTGGTAAATCCACCGTGCAGGCCGCCACCTTTGTGCGCGCGTTTGACGAGCCGAACTGGCATACCACCGCCTATCGTGCGTACGACACCATGCCCAATGTAATTGCGGTTTCGAGTGCACAGTCCATTCGGTTCGAGGATAATGTCCTGAAGCATATCGGAAACGAGGGGATCGGCTTTATCAACGATGTCGTCGACTCTTCCATCATAGGCAACCTGCTTCTCGACATCGGCGGTTCCGCTGTCCATGTCGGGCATCCGCAGCATGTCTACGAAGGCGATGACCACGACTACGCCATCTATGCACCGAAGACGGAGGGTGTCTGCCGCAACATCCTCGTTGAGAATAATGTGATGTACGACATGACTACCATGTTCTACGGCCACGCACCGATCACGGCCTATTTTGTGGACGGCCTGAAAATTGTGAAAAACCACATCCAGAAGTGCAACTATACCGCGGTCAGTCTCGGCTGGGGATGGAACAACTTTGACGAAGGCTATTTTCCGGATAATCCCACCACCACCTGCCGCAACAACGTATTCAGCTACAACCGCGTCTACGACTGCATGAAAATGCTGCACGACGGCGGCGCGTTTTACACGCTCGGAAGCCAGCCCGATTCGACTTCCGACGGCAACTATGTCAAAGCGTCCACGACGCACTTCCAGGGTGTCTACCATCCGGACGAAGGAACCGCCTGGTACACAGGCAAGGATTACGTTTTTGAAATCATGCCCGGTCAGGATAACTTCGAGCTCAACAAGTGGCGCCGCAAGCACGACAACCACTACCGCAACATTTATTCGACCTCCGAGTCTCAAAAGGAAGGTGCGCCGAACTGCTCGATCACCGATCTGCATGTGGTCCCCAACGGCGACTGGCCTCCAGCCGCGCTGGCGATTATTCGCGCAGCCGGCCCCGAGGCCAAATATCATTCTCTGCTGAAAACCATTCCGGGCATCGTCTTTAACGACGCCGAGCGCTACGACACCGACGAGCAGATTGTAGACCCGGCCGCAACCGGTGTGGTGCATGTTCCGCCGGTCGAGGGAGGGAAGTATGAAGCGGAGCTGGCGAAGCTCAGCGGCGGTGCTAAGGCGGAGAAAAAGCATTCCGGTTTCTCCGGCACGGCCTATGTCGGCGGTTTTTACCATACTCCCGGTGCCAAGGTTACCTTCTCGGTGGAGTCCGACGAAATGGGAACCTATGATGTGGTCCTGCGCTATGCTGCCGGCCACAAAGACAGCACCTGCATCGGCATCTATGTGAATGGCGAGAAGAGCGAAATGTTGACCATCCCGTCCTCCGGCAGCTGGGAAACCTGGGCCTTCCAGAAGATATCCGTTTTCCTCAAGGCGGGGGTGAACACGGTTTCATTCAAGGCGGAGTCCAAATCACCGGACATCATCAATATCGACTACATTCAGATTTCAAATTAAACCGCCCTCCGGAATAAAATGTCCGGTTGCTGCGGGGGTTAACAAGGTAACTCCTGGGTCCGTTGAGTTTTCTTTGCATCGCTGTTTTCATATTCGGTTAAAAGGAGCGTACTGAAAAGTTCCAACCATTGGAAATCAGGTTGGCCCAGCAACTCAGGAAAGGTTTAGCGGATGAAAGATCGAATCAATTTGAAACAGGTCGGTGTATGTCTGGCGTTGATTTTTGCCGGGAGCGGCATTGAGGCTTCGGCGGTCATTAAGTGGGATGGCGGAGACGAAAGCAGTCGTTTCGCGGCGGGAAAAAACTGGGAAGGCGATGCCGTTCCGGGCAAGGAGGATACGCTGGAAATCGGCGGAGCCGTTGCCGTATTGGTGGACTGCGATGCCAACTGCAACCGGTTAACGCTTGATCAGGCTGCGGTCCTGAATATTGAAACGGGATTGCTGCGCAGTTCGATGCCCGGGAATACGCGTACAGATTTTATAGGCCGGGGCAGTGCTGCCACAGTCAACCAATCGGGCGGTACCTACGACATTGGTCACCGGTTGCACATCGGCAGCGCCCCCGGGGGCAACGGAATATATAATATTTCGGAGGGTGAGCTGGTGGTTTCCCGGGGTGGAAATTCTGCGTTAGACACGTCGAAAGGAACGGCCTCGCTGGAGCTTGGCGATGCCGATGCATCGGGCAGCCTGAACATTGCCGGTGGCAGTGTGCAGACCCGTGTCGGGGCCGTGATCAGTCCCAACGGTGTGTTCCATGTAATGGGGACGGGCGCGTCTTTCATTGGTATCGGCAGCAATGGAAAATGTGATGGAAGCTGGATTCAGCAGGCGGGGGGGACCTTGCGTGTGGATATTGATGAAACGGAAGCCGGTATCACTAAAATTCTGGTAGATCATGTGGACGGCACCGGTGATGGCGGAGCCCATGTTGTTTTTGAAGAAGGGGCGCTGCTGGATGTCCGTTTTCTGAACGGGAAGAATCTCGGCTCCTTTGTTGTGATGGAATGGGAAGGGGACGTGACCGATAACGGGCTGAAGTTTGCTCCGGGAGTGGATCCCTATGAGTGGAGTTTCCATATTGATGAAGCCCGCAAGCGCCTGGTGGTGCAAACCCGTAAGCAGAAAATGCTGGGGCTGCTGCTTTAATTGCAACAATCTGCAGCGGCAGAATGCAGCGATGTTCAGTAGGCCCCATGTTTTTTACCGCCCTTAGTAGGTATTCTGTTATAGCCTGAACTGAATTTAACGAAGAGTGTTGGGTCATAAATGAGTACCTATGAATACTTTGTGATCGGAGTATATCTGGTTTTCATGCTTTCGCTGGGGCCAATTACAGCCGATCTGAAAGGCCTCATTGCTGTACGCATAAAACCAGTTTCCAGGGATTGGAAAAGGCAGCGTGCCTGTCCTGCATTGAGAGGTGATATGATGAAAAAGTTTATTTTGTTTATGATGGTCTGTGCGGCCGGTTTTGCCGGGGTGTATTATTTCATGGAACAGAAAACAGCGCCGGAGACAGCACCGGCGTTGAAGACAACTCCGGTTCCGGACCCGGTTCCTGTGCCGGCTCCTGCAGAGGAAACGGCCTCTAAACCTGAATCGATCCCTGAACCTCAACCGACTCCTGAACCTGAGTCCGAACCGGTTACGTACGACTTTGAAGTCCGCCAGGGATATAAGGTGATCTCCTCGCTGGATGAGCTGGCGGAATATGCGGCGAAGGACGGTAATAAAATTCGTATGAAGCCGGGGACCTATGAGGTCAAGAAGACGTATTATGCCGACGACCCCAAAATTATTTTTAACTTCAGCGGTTCGGACAATACCTTTGATCTGACCGATGTGCGGATTGAAATCGATACGCAGGTTTATGCGGACATGCCGAACACAAAGGATGTGCATGGCTATATGGGATTCAACATGGTTGGCGATCACATCACGATCCTCGGAGGAGAATTTGAGGATATCGGCGAAAAAGTGGGGCCGCGCGGGGCGAATGAGTTTGTGATTATGGGCAACGATTTCACGATGAAGGGCAGTTCGGTTACAATCCGCGGCTCATCACCCTACGGCTATGGCGATATGTATGGAAAAGGGCGTGGTGCCTTTGTCCGGCTGCAGAAGCATGCGCTGATGTCGGTTATGGGCGATCGCATCCTGATTGAAGATTGCGACTTCAAGGTGTTCACCTACGGCCACGGTATTCATATGCACGGTTCGCAGGATAATGTTTTCCGCAATGTAAAGATGCTGGGGGCGATGCGCCTGACGGATGAAATCTACAAGGAAAAAACCGGGCCGGCCGCCAAGCACGATTATAAGATCATGTTTCCGCCGTGGATGCAGGGGGAGAAAATTCCGAAAGGGGAAATGCTGAGCCTGACGGAGGATGGGATCCGGGCCTATGTCCGGGGCACGAACAAGGAGGGTGAAACGCGCAATACCGGCCACGTTACCATTGAAAACTGCACCATCGTTCGCATGCGTGGCGCAGTTGCTCTGGCAGCGGCATCGAGTGCAACGGTGACGGATACCACGGTGCGGGAATCGGCCGGCGCATACGGACTTCCTTCCAACTGCACGGTACGCCGGTGCAAGGGCGATGCCTCCTACGGTCCGTTGGTCTATATTCCATACAGCAACCGCCGGA
Organism: Pontiellaceae bacterium B12227; assembly: GCA_029432775.1. Lineage (GTDB taxonomy): Bacteria > Verrucomicrobiota > Kiritimatiellia > Kiritimatiellales > Pontiellaceae > Pontiella. The sequence goes on from JAROAZ010000019.1 coordinate 76,779, forward strand.
ACGCGGATGTCGAGCTGGAACTGGTAGAGACGGATAAAGATTCGGGCGACCATAATTTGGCAAATATCGTGGGAAGTAATCACAGAATTAAGATCACCTATGCAGGAAAAACGCGCCCGAAGAGCCAGCGTCAGATCGTGCTCGGTTCAACCGGGGATCGCTACCGGGATGACAACACCGATGAGAAAGAGTTGCGCGAGAAAAACTATGCGCGGGCCGTCACCTTAATTAATGAAACACCGCATCCGGTCTATCTGACAGAGTTCTCATCCAGCTGCGAAGTGATTTCCCGCGGATCCGTGAAAGACCGCGGAGATGATAATGATAAAGAAAGACCTTAAATACTTGGGTAAATAGCGATGAGGGTCATGAGTCGAGGTCGGCCTTTCTTCGCAGCACCTTTATCTTCCATGTCTTTTCGCCGTTTTGTTCCGGGTGGAGGATCACTTTACGAGTGTCTGCTGGGCCATTGCATCGCCCTGAATCGATCACCTGTAATCGGAGTTAACTTGGAAACCCGTGACGGGTGCCCCTTTTCAGCCGCTTTGTAGTATATCTAACAGTCTTACCATAGGGGCGTAACCGACATGAGATTGAAAGTCATTATCAGGAACTGGATTTTTTCTGTGGCGCTAGGGTGCTCGGCATCTGTGCTTGCTGTGGATTTCGTGTGGGATAACAGCGAAGGAGATCAGAATTTTGCAGATTCTCTGAACTGGGTAGGGGATGCCGGGTTCATAAAGGTTGAGGTGCAGTGATAGAACGGAAGTGGCAATGGCTTGCCGGATTGGAGAGCGGCCCATCGGGTTCAATACTTCATCCACTACCTGGCCGAAGATGATAAAAGATTAAATGAAATATGCTTAATGACTGATGACGCGAAAACAAAATATGATGTAATCGTTGTGGGCGGCGGGATCTCCGGTGCCATGGCGGGAATCGGCGCGGCGCGCGCCGGGGCGAAGGTGCTTGTGGTGGAGCAGTATGGCTTTTTGGGCGGTATGTTAACCGCTGCCGGTGTGGGGCCGATGATGACGTTCCATGCCGGAGATGAGCAGGTGATACAGGGATCGACCGGTGAGCTGATCGACCGATTGGAAAAGAAGGGGCAGTCGCCGGGGCATGTTTTTGACACCACCGGATTCACCTATACCGTCACACCTTTTGATGTCGAAGGCATGAAGCGTGAATTGGAGTTGATGCTGACGGAATCGGGCGGTGAGGTGCTCTTTCACGCGATGCTGGCCTCTGTGGAGGTGAATGAGGGGCGTGTTGAGTCGATCACGGTTTGCACCAAGTCCGGCTTGATGCAACTTCGGGCTGAGGTATTTGTGGATGCTACCGGCGATGCGGATGTGGCCTTCCATGCCGGGGTTGAATGCACGAAAGGGCGCGAGTCCGACGGAGCCTGCCAGCCGATGACCATGAAGATGCGCATGATGAATGTGGATATTCAGGAAATCCGTGAATACATCAAAAATAATCCGGACGAATTTCCGCGCCTCGAAGGCGATGTGAATAAGGTCGATAAAGGCGCGCGCCTTTCGATTGGTGGATTTGTGAAGACGCTGGCAAAGGGGCGGGCAGCTGGCGATTTTAGTTTCCCTCGTGAAGATGTACTTTTCTTCGAAGCGAATGGCGAAGGGGAAGTGATTGTGAATACGACGCGCATTCTGGGTTTTGATTCCAATGATCCGTGGAGTTTCAGCCTGGCCGAAATGGAAGGTCGCCGGCAGTCGCTGGAAGTGGATCGTTTCCTGAAAAAATATATTCCGGGGTTTGGAAATTCGGTACTGGTCTATACCGGTCCTCAAATTGGTGTGCGGAGTTCGCGCCAGATTAAGGGGCGGTATACACTGACAGGTCCGGATATTCATTCGCGTAAAAGTTTCCCCGATACCATTGCGCACACGGGCTATCCGGTGGATATCCACAGCCCGGACGGCGAAGGCACAGCCCATGTTAAACCGGAATGGGGAACATTTTGCAGTATTCCCTATCGCTGCCTCGTGAATGAACAAGTAAGAAACCTGATCTCAGTAGGACGCTGCATTTCGGTGGACTTTGAGGCGCAGGCAGCCGTGCGCACGACTCCCACAATGGGTGCGGTTGGTCAGGCAGGCGGTATTGCATCTGCCCTTGCTGTCCGATATAGTCTTCAAATTGGAGAAGTGAACCCGGAGCAATTACGGGAAGAGTTACAGCGTCAGGGAAGCTTTCTGGCATAGAATACGGCTTCATCACTTGAGCGGTAGACTGGTTCAACCTGCCACCTGTGAGAAAGTGCTAAATTTTAGAAAAAATAATTCGGAGTTAAAGATGAGCGGAAAGAAAAGATTTTTTGCCAGCCACGCAAAGTCGAGTGCGGCATTGGTCAGTTTGGGAATTCATGCTGTATTGATCGTGATCGCCCTGTCTTTTGTGGCGGTCACCGTGATTCAGAAAGAAGACCAGAATTTTGAAGCGAAGCCGGTGAACCGGCCCAAGATGCAGTTGAAAAAATTGCAGGTGCCGGTGAATATAAAGAGAAAGAAAACCCAGAAGCCGAAGTTGCGTAAGCGCATCGTGGTTCAGCCAAAGCTGAACCAGAATGTGCCCGATATCAAGATGCCTGAGATTACCGGTGTGAAAGGCGGGCTTGGCAATGCGGCGGGCGCTGGTCTCGGCGGCGGCGGCGGATTAGGGTTCTCGATGCCGGAAATTGAGATCTTCGGCATCAAGGGCAAAGGCGAGAAGGTCTTTCTGATTCTCGATACCAGTAATTCTATGCTGGTCGATGAAATGGGTGGTATTCCCGCCTACACGATCATTAAGGAAGAGTTGCTTCGCATTGTCGATTCGCTGCCTTCAACCGCATTGATCAACGTGGCGGTTTTCCGTGGTAATGATGTGCAGACCGCCTTCCCGCAAATGGCTCCTGCCTCCAAACCGAATGCCGATAAGGTCAGAGCGTGGCTGGAACCGCTGAACTCATCGGCCAACGCCGCCAAATCCGGACGCTATGGCACAGGAACTCTGGGGCCGGGTGGCACCCGGATTCGGGAAGATCTCCGTACCGGAAACTTTGCTAAGCCGGTCAAAAAAGGGGGAAGTATTTATGGCGGAAAGTCCGGCGGCCATGAATGGTTCAATGCCGTAATGCTGGCGCATAAACAACAGGCCGATACCATTTTTCTGCTCACGGACAGGTGGGGGCATCAAGCGGTTGCCGTTAATACTGCCATGACCACGGAGGAATGGATTGAAACTACCTCCGCCGGGAAGAAGTGGGCGGAGAAGGTGGAAGAAGGCAAAAAGCTGCTGGCTGAAGAGAATAAAAAACGAAAAGAAAAAGGGGAGCCACCAAAAGTAATCGAAGGAGGTCGATGGGGACTGATTCGCGAATATTTCCCCGGAGTGCAACAGCCTCCACGGCCCCAATATTACCAATTTGTGCCCAAGGAATTTGCTGAGGCGTTCATGATGGTCCGCGATAAGTACAACAACCAGGCTGTTCCAACCTCAAGCGGGCTGGGTAAGCGCAAGAGCAGTAAGAAGGATTTCTCGTTTAATGTGGTTCATTTTGTTGAGAAGGATGCAACTCTTGATTCAAGAACGGCGGATAACTTCAACAAGCTGACCCGTTTATGCAGTGGCGATTACCAAACGGTGGCAGGACTCGAAGAAATTCAGAGCTATGTCAGCGGGAGTGAAGAATAAGGAAGTACGGATTATGAAACGACGATCGAAAAAAAATAAGGGTGTCGTTAAAGGGGCTCCCAGTGGATTTTTACTAAGTGTCCTCATCCATGCAGCCGCGTTTATGTTGGCCGGTCTGTTGGTGGTCTTTAATGTGGTTCAGAAAGAAGAGAAAAAATTTGTACCTCCGAAACCGGTTGATCGGCCGAAAATGAAGCTCAAAAAGCCGAAGGTGAAGGTCAAGAAGAGTGCCAAACCGAGGTCGTCCACCCGCATTGTAACCAAGGTCAAGCGGGCGAGTATGCCGGACATTCAGCTACCCGAAATGAGCGGTCTGGGCGAAGGCCTGGCCGGCGGGATTGGCGGGTTTGAAATCATGCCCGATTTGTCTGAAGTCACCATGTTCGGTTCCGGACAATCCATTGGTAACGACTTTGTCGGAACATTTTATGATATGAAGCGCAACCGGTCCGGAAAACCGATTCCGCATGACCGGGACACCTTCAAGCAGGATGTGAAGCAGTTTATTATTAAAGGCTGGCGTCCATCGGCCTGGGCCAAATTCTATCGTTCGCCCCGCAAATTATACACCACAACTTTTGCGGTCCCACCGGTGCAGTCCGCATTGGCACCTCAGGCTTTCGGAGAACACGATACGATTGGTTACACATGGATTGCACATTACAAAGGTCAGCTGGTGTATCACGAAGATATCACCTTCCGTTTTTGGGGCATGGGCGATGACCTGTTGGCGGTCCGGGTTGACGGCAAAGAGGTGCTGCTCGCGCCCTGGCCGAGCCACGAAGCGCCATTTACGAGCATTTGGAGCAGCTCCTCCGCCGATAACCGGAAATATGTCCTGGGAAATAATCTTTCCGTGGTCGGGGATTGGATCACGCTCAAGGCAGGAGAGCCGCTGGACATGGAAGTACTGTCTTCGGAAATTACCGGTGGTGTTTTCTGCTCCTTGCTCTGTGTTGAGGTAGAAGGTGTGGAATATCCAAAGAATCCACTCGGCCATGGTCCGACTCTGCCCATCTTTAAAACGGAGGAGCCATCGCTGGATCTGGCGGAACAGATCTGGGCCGATCTGGACCCGGGGGATGCCTCGGTCACCAATGGTCCGGTCTTCCGCGACTATCTCTCCAAAGGGGGCGAGCTGAAAGAAGCCGAGGTTGTTCCAATTGCCGCTCCTATCGAAGAGGAAGATCCCATGCGGCTTTGGACGAATCGCGACGGTAAGACGCTCGAAGGTGAGTTTGTGACGGTGATTGGAAAAGATGCTGTTCTAAAAACTCCCAAGGGGCGTCAGAAAAAGGTTCCGTTGGCGCAGTTGACGGACGAAGACATCAATTATATTGAGTTGGCTATGCCGCCTAAACTGGCACTCGATTTCTCCAAAAAGAGTAATCAGAAGCCTTTGCCGGAACAGAGTCCGTATATCAGCAACCAGCGACCCTTGCAGATTTTCGGATATACCTTCGGGGTAAAAGTAAAGAAGACGAGCTCCGGGGCGTATAACCACCCGCTGAAGATCGAGTATTTTGCGATTGGAGAAGAAGTGGATGGCGACAACTGGGTGCTGCTCGAACGCGGCTCATCCACCTTCACACCCACCAAAGAAAACAAAGGGTTACATGAATTCTATGGGGAAGAGGTCGTGCTGCAGGTACAGGCCATCCGTGATGCCGCGCCGTTGCGCGGGACCAAATACGGAGGGTTCCTGATCATTGTCACGGATGAACGGGGCAAGATTATTCAATATTCGGCATCGCACGAATTTCTTAATGATGTGCGGGAAAACCTGAATCGACTGCCGGTAGGGAAGCATTTCAATAAAGAAGGGAAGCGGGTTCCGCCTCCTCGTCCAGGCAAGGGTGACCGTCCCAGTTGGGTTTAATATGCATAAGAATAGATTTTTTCCAATCATTGGAATCGCGTGTCTCGCCCTGCAGGCCGTGTCTGTTTGGAGTAAACCTGTGAAGGTCGCAAGCATTGCCGAACTCATGGCCTTTGCAGTGCAAAGCGGCAACGAAGTCACGATGCCGCCGGGCACGTATCGGGTGAAGGACTATCTGACTCCGGGAATGCTGGCCGCCGTAGGAAAGGATATTGATCTGAGTCAAGGCGGGCGACCGCCGCTGCCAGTACTGGATTTCAGAGGAAGTAATAATACTTTTCACCTCGAAGGCGTCACACTGGAGGTCGATACCTCCATCTACGACCATCTTCCAACCTTTGGATATCACCGTTTTCTATTTGTGTCCGGGAACGGCAATCTTATCAAAGGGTTAACGGTGCGGTATGTCGGCCCGCAGCAGGGAACGAACGGGAATGTGCTTTCCCTCTGGGGAGATGACAATACGTTGGAGAGCGTCCGGTTGTTTGTGCATGGTTCTTCTCCGTACGGCTATGGAGACCTGTTGGGAAAAGGCAAGAACCCGGGCATGGTGCCGCTGGGGAAACAGAGTGGCCTCATGGTGGGCGGCGATAATTGTACCCTGAAGCGCTGTAAAGTGATCAGTCGGGCCTTCGGCCATTGTTTTTATATTCAAGGCGGCCGAAATACCGTGTTGCAGGATTGTTATGCGGAGGGCGTTAACCGAGCAACCAGCGATATGCTCAAGGACACCGAAGGCATGGCGGTTGATTATGAATTTAGATCCGTATACGAAAATCGGGACGGACGCTATCTTATCACCCCCGGCTACCGTAAATGCCTGACCGAAGACGGCTTCAGAACCTATAGCAGGGGTGGGCCAAGAAATCAGTCCACAGGTAAAACCACCCTCATCAACTGTACGGCCATCAATACCCGTGCCGGATTCGAAATTCTGGGTCCGGCGGATATCGCCGAAAAAACGGAGTTGACCGGATGTACAGCGCTGGGATGTGAACGGGCTTATCTATTGATTAACGGTAATATCAAAACGCGCGACTGCCGGGGAGATACCGTTCATGGCCCCTTGCTCTATCTCTGGCGCGGTGAAAATGCAGACGTTGAACTGGAGTGGGCGGGGCAGGGATCGGACTATACCGTGCATGCGCTGGCCACCATTTCCGGAAAAGGACAGCGGGTAAAACTAACGCGTTGGGAATCGGAAGGATCTGCACCGCGTCTCCCGATTCTGCTGGGTTATGGCATGCCGAAACATGCCGAGATGTCGACCCCGATTCTGCCGGAAGAAGCTCAGCATATTACGCTCATCAACGAAACCGGCATGCCCGTAATAAAAAGTGAAATGGCCTCAGAAGAAAAATAGATGGTATGAAAGCGGAAAAAAATATTCTCTGTTTCGGCGATTCCAATACATGGGGTTGCAATCCGGCTGATGGTTCCCGCTACGACCGGTCCACCCGTTGGCCCTGCATTCTTCAACAGGAACTGGGTGCTGGATATCACATTATTGAAGAGGGGCTGTGTGGTCGCACTACCGTATGGGAAGATCCGATTGAGCGCGATAAGAACGGAGCGGCACATCTCTATACCATGCTCAAGACCCACCTGCCACTGGATCTGGTGATTATTATGCTGGGAACCAACGATCTGAAGTGCCGCTTCAGTGTGACGGCATTTGACATTGCTGAAAGTGCGGGTCGTCTGGTCCAGGTGGTACGCGAAACGACCTATCCGCCCTTTTGCACAACGCCGGATGTGCTGGTGATCTGCCCGCCGCCGACGGCGGACCTCGAGCCGACGCCGTTTAAAGATATGTTCCACGGCGGCGAAGAAAAGTCGCACCAATTGGCAGTTCACTTTAAGGCAACCAGTGAAAAATTGGATTTTAATCTGCTGAATGCCGCCGAAGTAATCCAGAGCAGCACGTTGGATGGAATACATTTTGAAGCGTCAGAGCATGTAAAGCTGGGGAAGGTTCTGGCAGAAGAGGTTTTAAACAGGATCTGATCTGTAGTTGAATAGTCGAATTATATGCGGGGCTGTTTCATGCGGCTTCGGTTGCTGCCCTGCAGGTCGTTCTTTCTGTCATTGATCATTCGTTTGCATGGTTTCCAATCATTGGAAACTGGAAGAATGAACAGGAGGAATCTGACAGGATGCAAATATACTTCAGAAGCATGCTGTTTGCTGGAGCATCGCAGCTTTTTTCATCAAACACATCCGCAAAAACAATTGCCGTTGTTTAGCAGCTTATATGGCCCGGCAGGATCTACATTGGAACAGGGTCCCTCAGTTCCAGGACGAAGCCCCCTTTGTCGGAACCGGGCAACGTTTCAGGCTCCGGGAAGCAGGCAGGTGAACCGCTGTTGAAAAAGGGGGAGAAGGAGCGATCATTCGAGCTGACCGAATTGCACATTTACGGCTAACTCCATGATGCTTGATGGTATTTACTAGGAAAAATGCTGGTTTACTTGGAAACCTGAATGGCGATGGAACATCGCGCTTTTCCGATTGAACAGTAAGGAGACCTGAGCTATGTTCTGCTACTTGTAGATAAATTTCGGGGGGCTGTCTCATGCAGCTTTAAGCTGCTACTCCGATAACTTCGATCTCATCAGTCAGGGTTCGTTTGTTTGCATGGCTACAGGAGTAACTGTGGCCGGTTAATAAATGAAAGGAATGACAGATGAAATACGTCTCGATATATCACGCAAACCTGAATTATGCCTACCTGCCCGAGCGCCGGTATGAGTTTGTGATCCGCAGCAGCTATGAGCTGATTTTCGACACCTACCGCGAAAAACTTCCGAACGATAAATATGTGTTCGAAGCGTCCGGTTTCACCGTTGAACAGATGGCCATTAAAACGCCGGATGTGCTCGAAAAGCTGAAGGCGGCAATCGCCTCCGGTCAGTGCGAGTTTATGGGTTCGCCCTATGCGCACCCGATGCTGCCGAATTTTCCGGAAGAGGATGGGCGCTGGGCGATTAAATTCTCCAACGATATTTATAAAAAGTATCTCGGAATCCAGCCGAAAAGTTTCTGGAATCCGGAATGCGGCTGGCGCAGCTACGTGAAGAATCAGGTCGCCGATAACGGCTATCGCAATCTGCTGCAGGAATTCGAGCAGTACAGCCGCTCCCTCGATGCCGACGGTAATCCGCTTCGTCCGGAAATTCATGAAGTCGAGAAAATCGACAACTCGCAGTTCTACAACTTTGATTTTAAATATGATCTGCCCGGTACCGAAAAGGCGCTGCACTTCCCGTTCAAGAATCTGGAAGGCATGGACTCCGATACACTGCGCATTTTCCTGCGCACGGACCGCGTGGCCGTTTTTGGCGTTCGCTACTTCATGAGCCATCCGGGACACACGCTCGAAGAATATGTGAAACTCATTAAAAAGTTCTCCGCCCAGAACGAGGGCGAAGAAGAGGGCGCCATGCTGATCTACGCCGACGATGCGGAATATGTGGGCACGAACGCGTGGTATAACCTGAAATACTGTAACGATCCGGATCAGATTTTCGAGCGCATGCCCGATGCCGAAGAAAAGCTGATCGCCATGGTGGAAGCGGTGCGCGAACTCGGAGAATTCACTACGTTTGATTCTGCCTGCAACGACATCCAACCCCTGGAAGACAAGATTAACTTTAATGACAACATGTCGTGGCATGGCGGGCAGGCCTCGAACTGGTCCGGCACGCCGATGGCTCTGTTGTTGCGTCCGTGGCAGGCTTTGGTTCGCGAAAAACTGAAAAGCGTTGAGAACTCCCTCCCGCAGGATGTGCTGGAGCGTGTCTGGTTCCATCTGACCAACTCCTACAACTCGGACGGACAGTGGCCTCCCACAACCAAAGCTTCGCCGCACATTATCTTTCCTCCGAATTATGCCTATAACTTTAATAACCTGCTGATGGCGGAAACCTTGCTCGGCGGGGTGGATCGCTCCAAACTCAATACCGATCCATTGGCAACCATGGGGGCCATCTTTACCATGCAGCAGGATCTGGTGCTGGAAAAGGCGGAGTCGTTGATCGCAACCGGGTCGGAGGATGAGAAAAAGAGCGGGGCACTGGCGAAAGAGCTGATTCTCCGTTCGCGCGATACCACCGGCATTGCTCCCGATGCCAAGGTGCTTTTCCCTGCGGAATATGAAGTGCGTGCGGATGCACTCATTCTGGCTCGTCAAATGGTGGGCGGCATCATTGTCGCCGGCGATAAATAGACGAAACGTGATCCTGAACCGCTCGGTGAACGCGGTTCAGGATCCATCTGTTAATATATTTACGGGGCATGGATTATGAAAAATTGGCGCTCAACTATACTGTTTTTTGGGGCACTCATCCTTTCCGCAGGAACGGCATTGGCCTGGCCGAAACAGCCGCACGAACCGAATAATCCGGGTATTGATTATCGGTTTGGCAAGGAGGCGCTCGCCCCGGAAGAACCGCTGACGCTTTGGTACCGCCAGCCGGCGACCATGTGGGAGAGCGAGGCGCTGCCGGTGGGCAATGGGCGTCTGGGTGCGATGGTGTTCGGCGGAATCAACCATGAGCGTATTCAGCTGAATGAAGAGACGCTCTGGGATGGTGCGCCGGGTGATGCGACAAACCCGGAAGCACTGGGGGCGCTGCCCGAAGTTAGGCGTCTGCTCTTCGAAGGAAAAAACAACGAAGCCAAGAGCCTGGCCAAGCGGAAGATGATGGGCAGCCCGCTCAGGATTCAGTCCTACCAGACGATGGGCGATCTGTTCCTCTATTTTCCGAAAACCGAAAAGGTGTCCGGTTACCGCCGGGATCTGGATCTTACGACAGCGATCAGTCGCACGCAGTATACGATCGATGGGGTCGAATATGTCCGCGAAGTATTTGTGAGTGCGCCGGACCAGGCCATCGTGATCAATCTCAAGGCCAGCCGATTGGGCAAAGTTAACTTTACCACCGAATTTTCCCGTGAAAATGCAGCCATAACATCCGATACCGGCAACCGCGTTATCGTGCGTGGGAAGTTGGGCATTGATTATGAAGCGCAGATTTTTCCGGTCGTTAAAGGCGGAACGGTGACTTCCAAAGATGGGAAACTGGAAGTGTCCGATGCGAATGAAGTGACGCTGCTGATTGTTGGCGCAACAAGTTATAACAATGCAAAGGATATTTCAGGCGACGCCTCGGCGCGTTGCGAAGACTATCTGAAAGCCATCGGACGAAAGTCCTATGAGCAGATTCGCGCTGATCACATTGCCGACCACCAGGCACTGTTTAATCGCGTTAAGCTGGATCTGGGCACGACTAAAGCGGTGAAAAAGCCAACGGATGAGCGCATGCAGGCGATCAAGGATGGCGAATTTGATCCTCAGCTGGAGACGCTCTATTTCCAGTACGGTCGTTACATGCTGATCGGCAGCTCGCGGCCCGGCTGTTTGCCGGCCAACCTGCAGGGCGTCTGGTGCCAGTCGATTAACGCACCCTTTAATAGCGATTATCATTTCAATATCAACTTTCAGATGAACTACTGGCCGGCGGATGTGTGCAACCTGACGGAATGCCATTTGCCCATGTTTGACTATCTTGAAGGCCTGGTGGAGTCCGGCACACGAACCGCCCGGGTGCATTATGATGCCGATGGTTGGATTATTCATCACCTGTCCGATATCTACGGCTTCACCGTGCCGGCCGATGGCGTACATGGCATCTGGCCGTTCGGCGCGGCCTGGGCCGTGCGCGATATGCTGGAATACTATCGCTTCACGGGCGATGCAGCATTCCTCGAGACGCGCGCCTATCCGATGATGAAAGGTGCCGCCGAGTTTTTCTTCGATTATCTGATTGTTGCACCGGAAGGCACGCCGGCAGCCGGGAAACTGGTCAGCTCTCCATCGCATTCGCCGGAAAACTATTTCATGCTGCCGGACGGTTCCAAGTCCGATTTTACGTATGCGCCAACCATGGATCTGCAGATTATTCATGATCTGTTCACCGGTGTGCTGGAGGCAAACCGCGTCATTGATCCCTCTGGCCGGCTGGATGAGGAATTCATTCGCGAAATTAAAGAAACATTGGCCAACCTCGCGCCGCTGCAGATCAGCGAGAAGACCGGGCGGCTTCAGGAATGGATCGAAGACTACGAGGAGAATGATGTGGATCACCGCCACACATCCCACCTGTATGGGCTGCATCCCGGAAAGCAGATCACAAAAACGGCGACGCCGGAGCTGTATGAAGCGGCTCGCAAGTCGCTCGAAACACGCGGGGATCGCGGCACGGGCTGGAGCATGGCGTGGAAGGTAAACTTCTGGGCGCGCTTCCATGATGGTGATCATGCCTATGTGCTGCTGAATAATTTGCTGACAAAGAACACGATGAATAACCTGTTCGATTATCATCCGCCTTTTCAGATTGATGGCAATTTCGGCGGCACGGCCGCCATTGCTGAAATGCTGCTGCAGAGTCATGACGGTGCTCTCGATCTGCTGCCGGCCCTGCCTTCCGTCTGGGAAGACGGCTCCGTGAAGGGACTTCGTGCCCGCGGCGGATTCGAGGTCGACCTGGAATGGAAAGATGGAAGACTGGCCGAGGCGAAAATCCGTTCGTTGAACGGTAACCCGTTGAAAATGCGTTATGCTGGAAAAATTGTAGAGAAGAACCTCGCGAAGGGCGCGGTTTGCACTTGGACAGGGAACTAGGGCAGAGGTGTAACATGGATATTATGAAGACGATGGCGTTGGGCGCGCTGGTTGGCGTGGTGGCTGGATGTGAGACGGGCAAACCTCAGGCGGATGTGGAGCCCTGGGTGCTGGGGTATGGCGAGGAGGCCTTCACCGTTGGAGAACTGCTCTATTTAACGGACTTTTCCGATGCGGAAAACTGGGTACAACAGATGTCGGAGAATGTGGAGTCGGATCTGAAAGCCAATGTGAAAATGGGCGACGGCATGATGGATCTGTACATGCCGGCGATGGGATGCACCGCGTGGCTGAAGAAAAAGTTTGAGGGCCCGATTTCGATCATCTATCAGGCGCGTTGCCCGCTGGAGACCATCGATGGAAAAAACATTATCGCGACCGATATGAATAATTTCTGGCACTGTTCCGATCCTCGGAAGTTTGATGCGGTGCTGAATGAGACCGATTCGCATTACAACGGTGATTTTGTGAGCTACCATGAAATGCATGGTTATTATGCCAGTACGGGAGGTGGCTACAACACGACCACGCGTTTCCGCCGGTATCCGCGATGGATCGATGGAAAAGATATTCCTCACGTTGCATTGAATGATCAGGATGGAAATCCGGAGCACCTGCTGAAGCCCGGTGAGTGGCACACGATTCAGCTGGTGGCGTGTGATGGTCTGACGCAGTACATCCAGGACGGCAAAGTCGTCTACGAGACGAAGTACGGCGATACCATTGTGTCCGAGGATCGGCGGAATAAAGAATCACCCCGCTCGGAGGTCGTCTACACGCGCGCAGCGTACCCGGCCTTCACATCCGGATATTTCGGCTTCCGCCTGGTGCGCACCCATCATCAGTACCGGAACCTGAAAGTCTACCAACTGAATCCTAAGTAAGGCCCGCTCATGAAAACCACTGACATTCAGATTAGAGACCCCTTTATCGTAACGCTGAAGGATGAGGGCGTCTATTACATGTTCGGCACCACCGATAAAAACTGCTGGCTGCCGCCGGGCACCGGATTTGATTGCTACAGGAGCAACGACCTTGAAAACTGGGAGGGACCGATTCCGGCCTTCCAACCTTCGGAAGATTTCTGGGCCATGAAAAATTTCTGGGCGCCGGAGGTGCATGCGTACAAGGGTAAATTTTACATGTTCGCGACGTTCAAGGCGGAGCGGCGGTACCGGGGAACGCAGATCCTGGTATCGGATTCAATTGAAGGGCCGTATGAGCCGCTGACGGATGGTCCGGTGACGCCCCATAATTGGGAGTGCCTGGACGGCACGTTGTATGTGGATGAAGAAGAGCAACCCTGGATTGTGTTCTGCCATGAGTGGACACAGGTGCATAACGGGTCGATCTGCGCGATGCCGCTGACTAAAGATCTGAAAGAAGCGGTGGGTAAGCCGCAGTTCCTCTTCGATGCCACGGAGGCCAAGTGGGTGCGTCAGCTCAAGGACTGGCCGGTGGAAGGCGATGGCGAACGCCACCGTATGCCGGCCTATGTGACCGATGGCCCATCTTTCCATCAATTGGAAAACGGGACGCTCGCGATGCTCTGGTCGAGCATGGGTGAGCAGGGCTATGCCATGGGTGTGGCGCTATCTGCATCGGGTCAAATTTCCGGACCTTGGAAACAGGTGGATGAGCCGCTATGGGGAAAGGACGGCGGACACGGCATGATTTTCCAAACCCTGGAAGGTCAGCTGATGATGTCGTTCCATGCGCCGAACATTACACCGGATGAGCGACCCGTCTTCATTCCCATTGAAGAGACTGCCGATGGCTTCCGTATCAAATCCTGAGGCAACGGGATGTAAAGGAATTGCATGAAGTTTACAAAACATGTGGTGGGAATAGTTTTAAGTATGGTCGTTTCGGCAGTCGCAGATGAGCTGCCTGCTGAAGCGACGGACCGCGTGCAGATTAACGAGACCTTTACGGATGGGTTCCGGCATCCGGGGATCGGCTTAACCAAAGAGATACTGGATACGGCTCGTGAGCAAGTGCTGGCAAAGCGTGATCCATGGCATTTCGGCTTTAATAAACTGGCCGCGCATGGTCATTCCGGGAAGACGGTCGAAATCATCAATCAGAGCAAGAGCGACCCAACCCGTCCGGCCTCCGATGCTTTCAACAGTCGCGGCATCAGGAGACAGCTGGATCTTGATGGGGATAAAGCTTACAGACAGGCACTGATGTATTATTTCACCGGGGATCTGGTCTATCGGGTAAATGCGATGACCATCATCCGTCTTTGGTCGCAGATGGATCCCGATAAATTCGATACCTTTAGTGCGTCCCATATTCATGCACCCTACGCCGTGATGGGACTGGTGATGGCTGCGGAGCTGATGCGCTATACGGACTGTCCGGATCCTGAGTGGATCTGGACCGAGGATGATACGGATGCTTTGACGGAAAATCTGCTGATTCCGAGCATCGACAAATACATGTATTCCAATGGCTGGTTTATGAATCAGAGCGGCTATCCGCTGGCCGGGGCGATGGCCTGCTATATTTTTATGAATGATCGCAAGGGCTACGAAAAACGGGTTGAGTGGTTTACGATCAACAAGGATGCCCCGAACAAAGGCTGGAGTTCTTCCATTCAGGATCTTTTCCGAAGGGTGGAGGTGAATGCGGAAACGGGCGAACGGGTGAAAGAACCGTTTGTGCAGCTGATGGAAATGGGACGCGATCAGGCTCACTCCGCAGGGGATATGGAGATTGCCGTCAGAACATCCCGATTGATGTATGCGCAGGGAACCACGGTGGATCCTGTGCGCGGAACGGTCTCAACCGCGTCGAATGCGGTTGGTCCTTATGAATTTCTGAATAACCGCCTGTTGGCCGGGGCGGACTACGTGAGCCGCTACATGCTGGGCTATGACACGCCCTGGGTTCCATCGCCTTCCAGCATCGAACCGAATGGCGAGATTACACAGATTTATTACCGACTCTCGGACAATTACCGCGGGCGTATCCGGGATCTCAAGTACTGGGATCTCTATTATTACTATACCTACAAAAAAGGGATCAACGTGGCTGAGGTGGCCCCGTATTTCTATGAAGCGTTCACAAAGCGCGTAGTGAGCGGCGATTTTGAATGGATCTTTATTCCGTCTGAAGCTGAAGGAGAAGGCGCACGAATTCCGCAGACTGTGCAGGAGCCGGATGAGGTCGAGATCGTTGAACGGTCGACCGGATTTGATAACGCTTCGGTCATGAAGGAGGGGGACAATTCCTTTTTGCGCGTGACGCCTTCCGAGGAAGGGGCCCGAATTGCGCTGCTCAGTATCAAGACAGACCACAAGAAGGTCGGGATGAAGATACGAACCACGGGCGTTGCCTCGCTGGATATGGAAGGCTTTGCCAAACCCTGGTTGCTGCCGAATACGGAAGGGCAGTGGCGCTATGTAGCCTATACGTTGTCGGCCTTTGAGCATGTGGAGGATATTATTTTTATGCGGGTTAAGGGATTGCCGGATACGACCGTTGATTTAGACCAGTTCCTGCGTAGGCCAGACAAGCAGCTGAACCCGCCGGTATTTACCAAGGGAAATGATCCGTTGCACCTTAATGCCTATGTGGGCGCAGCGATCACGTTGGATTTGGCCGCTACGAACGCGAAACAGATCAGCAGTCCTGATCTGCCAGAGGGAGCGGAGCTGAATGCGAAAACGGGAGCCTTTAGCTGGTCGCCATCAGCAGAGGGAAAAATCTCTTTTGTTGTGCAGGCCTCCGATGGAAAAATCATTACGCCGCTCCGTGTGTCGATCGCAGTTGCGCAAGATCAAAAGGCGGCGATGGCCGCGATTCAGGCGGTTTATCATTCAGATGTTACCTATATCAAGGAGTCGCTGGATCACTGCGTTGAACTCTATGGAAAGGTGGCGCGCGCCGCCAAGGCTGCAGACGATACAGTTTTCTGGCGGGCGCTGATGATGCTCCAGCAGGCCTTCGATGATCTCGAAGTGCTGACACCCTTGCTGCCGGACGGCAGCATGGATTTTCCGAAGATTGTGGTTCCTTCCTATATCGGCGATTCCATCGGTCTTCTAATTGACGGTAATGACGATACGTTTCCGCTCTCAGGCCTACCGAAGGATCAGTCCTATATTTTCGACTTCGGCGAGAATTTCCAGGCGTCGTTCACCTCGTTCTCTATGGAAGGGCGGATGAACTTTGATGAGCGGATGGAGGGTGCCGTATTCTACGGTTCGAACGACCAGAAAAAATGGACCGAGTTGACAAAGCCGACCGAGCTTTCAACGGAAATGGTGACGGTCGAGGTGTTTGAGAAAAAGCGTGAGGAACGCTTCCGCTACCTCCGCATCAAGAGGCATGGTCGCGGCCTCTTTGAACCTTCTGAGCTGCGTATTTATGGCACACGCTATGATGCCAAATAATACGTGTTCAATAAGATGTCTTTGATGCGACTGAATGTCGTAGTTTCCGGATAATAATCAACTTGAGGCGGTTTAAATGAGATCCATTCAGCATATCTTTCTGGCAACGGGTATCTTCCTCCTGCTCGGCAATGCGTCGCACGCTAAAGGCAGTGAGCAGCCCCTTTATGTAATTTCACCCAATGGTATATATGAGTTCGTGGTTATCCCGTCGGAAGAAACTGCAGACATCATTCAGTTTTCCGTGATCCAGCGAGGGGAAACGGTTATTAAGCCCTCTACACTCGGCCTGTTGGCAAAGGAAATGAATTTTTCCGGTCCATTTTCCGTGGAGAAGGTAGAACGCCGGTCTGTAGATCAGGAATGGACCACCTCTTTTGGGGAAAGAAGCGTTATCCCGGATCAATACAATGAGATGACGGTGCATCTAAAGGGCGGCACTGTCCTGATTAACCTTATCGTTCGTACCTATAACGAAGGGGTCGCATTTGCATATGAAATCCCCGAGCAGAGCGGGATTAAGCAACTTCGTATTGATGATGAACTGGTCAGTTACCGCTTTGCACAGGATCATAAGGTGTGGTCCACGCCCCCGCGTATGCGCAACAAGCTGACTGCCCAAGGTCGCTACCGTAAGATTCCGTTAACTCAGCTGGAGGCGGGAGCGGAACGTCCGTTGGTCGTGGAATGTGGCGAAGGCCGGATTATAGCCCTGGCTGAAGCGGCATTAGTCGATTACGCGCGGATCAGCTACACATCAGATCCCGAAATGCCATTGGCGATCCTGTCCAGTCTGGATGGGCGGATGAGCAATGCAAAGCAGAATAAAGTATCCGGAGCGATGCATGGCGGGCGAAGCGCATCCGCGAAGGCGTCCGTTAAACTTCCATTCCGATCTCCATGGAGGGTGATCATGATGGCGGAAAGTCCTGGCGAGCTGTTGGAGAATAACTATCTCATCCTGAATCTCAATGAGCCGAATGCCATTAAAGACACATCGTGGATTATGCCTGGAAAAGTTTTGCGGGAAACCACGCTGACGACAGAAGGTGGACTCCGCGCTATCGATTTTGTAGCGGCAAACGGGATGCAGTATGTTCATTTTGATGCGGGTTGGTATGGGCATGAAATGGATGAGTCGTCCGATGCCACGACCATTACGCTCGATCCCAAGCGATCGAAGGGTCCTTTCGATATAGAAAAAATCATGACGCATGCGAAAGAGAGAGGTGTCCGGGTCATGCTGTATGTGAATCGGCGCGCGCTTGAAAAGCAATTGGACGAGCTGCTTCCGCTCTATCAAGAGTGGGGTATTTCGGGGATCAAATTCGGTTTTGTGCGGGTGGGGGATCAGGATGCTACGGCATGGATGCATGAGGCGATACGCAAGGCCGCAGCCCATAAGATGGTGGTGAATGTACATGATGAATATCGCCCTACGGGCTATTCCCGGATCTATCCAAACCTGCTTACGCAGGAGGGGATCCGCGGGGACGAAGAAAGTGTGTCCAATGAACACACGCTGATCACCATGTTCACCCGTATGCTGGCCGGTGCTGCGGACAATACCGTCTGCTATTACAACAGTCGGGTTGATGAAAAAATGGGCTCTCATGCCTCGCAACTGGCGAAGACGGTGTGCCTGTTCAGCCCCTTGCAGTTTCTCTTTTGGTATGACCGCCCGGCGGAATCACCCGATAAGATAGACGGACTATGGGGTGACACGAAGCATATCGGCAATGAGCCTGAGCTGGAGTTTTTCCGGCAGGTGCCCACGACCTGGGATGAGACCAGAGTTCTTACCGCGGAAATTGCGGAGATTGGGGTAATTGCCCGGCGAAAGGAGACGGATTGGTATGTCGGTGGGATTAACGGGCCGACTGCGCGCGATGTGGCCGTTGACTTTTCTTTTCTTGAACCCGGTGTAACGTATCAGGCTACGCTCTATACCGATGATGAAAATATCAAGACGCGCACACGGGTGAAGATCAATTCTCAGGAGCTGACGGCCGCTAGCCGGATCACTATTCCGCTGAAAGCGAATAACGGATTTGCCATGCGCCTGGAAAAGCAGTTGTAACGCGACCAATAACCGTTCGGGCAGATCGGTGAAAATAGAAAAGGAGCGGTTTTTTAACCGCTCCTTTTGCAATTCCGGTGATTGAAACCTTCCAGAGTTTGGAAAGTTCCAATCGTTGGAAGGGGACTTATCCGAGTTCCGGAACGTCAACCCATTTGCGTTCTTTCCAACTCTGCATGCCGAGCTCGGCCAGCTGAACGCCTTTAGCACCTTCCATGAGGGAATAGTTCCATTCTTCGTCGAGCACAACGTGCTTGATGAACATTTCCCACTGAATCTTGAAGGCGTTATCGTAGTCGATGTTGTTCGGAACATCTTCCCAGCCACCGAGGAAATCGATCGGCTGTTTGATGTCCGGATTCCAGACCGGCTTCGGTGTGTTGGCCGCCGACTGGGTTTTCACTTCGCGCAGACCGGCAACGGCAGAACCTTTAACGCCATCTACATGAACCGTCAGCAGGTCGTCGCGGCGAACGCGGGTGCACCAGGAGCTGTTGAACTGAACCATGGTTCCATCCTCGAGTACGAACATCGCATAAGCGGAATCGTCGGCCGTGCACTCGAACGGCGTGCCGTCTTCGTGGCGACGTTCCGGCAGGTCGGTCGCACCGTAAGCAACGAGGCTTTTAACCGGGCCGAATACGTTGTCGATCACGTAGCGCCAGTGGCAGAACATATCGATCATCATGCCGCCGCCGTCTTCGGAACGATAGTTCCATGAAGGGCGCTGTGCAGGCTGGTCGTAGTCCATGCCGGTGAATACCCAGTAGCCGAAGTCGCCCTTAACAGAAAGAATCTTTCCGAAGAAACCCTGTTCCTTGAGCATCTTGATTTTGCGGAAGCCCGGCAGCCAGAGCTTGTCCTGCACCACACCGTTTTTGAGGCCGGCATCGTCAACGAGTTTCGCCAGACGAACGGCTTCCACGGTTTCAACCGCAGTCGGCTTTTCGCAATAGATTGCTTTCCCGGCCTTAACAGCCTGTTCGATGAATCCCGCACGCTGCAGGGTGCCGGAGGCATCGAAGAAAATTTCGTATTCGCCATATTTCCCATCGAGTGCGCCCTGCACGTCGGTGGTGTATTTAAAGGCTTCGCCGCGCGCTTCGTTACCGTATTTTTCGGCCAGTTCTTTCAGGGCATAATCACGCCGTCCGGTCAGGATCGGATCGGGCATGATGATGAGATCGTTGCCGACTTTGATGCCGCCTTGTTTGATGATGGCTGTGATGGATCGTGCCAGGTGCTGGTTGGTTCCCATGCGCCCGGTCACGCCGTTCATGATTATTCCGATACGTTTGATTTCCATTGTGAAACTCCGTTTCAGTTTTAAGGTTTAAGTGGTTAAGTATTAGGTGATAAGTGAGTCGTGAAACGTGATGAATCATGCCTCACGTTTCACGAATCATGTCTTTAGATAATAATCGGTCCGCCTTCGGGCATATCGGTGCACTGGGGTTGCGCGCCTTCGGGCAGAGCCGGGACATCGATTCCAGCCTTTGGAAGGGTGCCTGCGAGTTCTTCTCTCCAATGGGCCACATCGCCCGCGGGGCCGTAGCAATAGATGAAGGTTGCGGTTTCTTCGCCGATGTTGGTCATCTGGTGATAGACCCCGGTGGGGATATGCACAATTTGACCGGCTTCCATTTCCATGCGTTCTTCGCCGAGACACATTTCAGTTTTCCCGGAAACGACGAAGTAAACTTCTTCCTGTTCCTGATTATGCCACGGCACCTGTCCGCCATTCGGTTCCAGCGTAACAAAGCCCATGGCAAAGTTATCGCACTGCACGGGCGATGCACCGCCGACGAGGTTCTGGGTCAGGCGGCGCGCCGGATAGGTGCGGCCTGCAATCTCTTTAAGATCTCCGATTATCATGCTTCTTCTCCTTGGTTTCTCTTGTCAAAGGTCAGAAGGTCGCAGGTCTGAAAGTCGGGATATTCGACTTTACGACCTTTGACGTTCGACCGCCGCAACGCGGCTTACAGGTAAAATTTATAATAGGGTTCGTCGTTTGCGAGGCGCTGAATGTAAAGAGCGGCTTCGCGGGCATGGTAGTCGCCCCACATGCTTGATTCGCCGCACGGTACACTTTGGCCCTCCGGAATATGGTCCCAACCGTTCGGGCGATGATAGACCGAGTGGAGGATCAGACCCTGATGCGATTCATCGAGGCTGAGATATTTGTCGCTCATCAGCGTCTTCATGGCGGTTAACCCGGCCTGTGTATATTTCTCATCGTTCAGGTAGCGGCCCAAACGAAGCAGCCCCTGCACACCGATGGCGGCCGCGGAAGAGTCGATGGGTTCTGCATCGTTGAACGGATCGGATTCGCGTTCATAAACATCTTCGCCGAGTTTGTGTGTATTGAGAGCACCGGTATCCCAATAGGGGATGCCGTCCGTGGCGCTGTTTTCAATATAGAAGTCGCACGTGGCCTTGGCCATCTTCAGCAGCATGGCTTCAATGGCCGCGCGACCGCCGAGCGGTTCAAGTTCGGCATCGTCGATCGTCTTCAGGAACTCAAGCTGTTCCGGAGCGCCGACCATAATCCAGGCCAGCCCGCGTGTCCATGTAGTGAACGGCGAGAAACCCTGCTGCGAGTTGGGGCAGCGGTAGTTGCCATCGTTCAGGTTGAAGATGCTTTCGTGCGCGGTACGTCCCCATAGGTCGTAGTAATCGCGGCCTTCGCCATAATAGACGGCATAATCCGCTGTGGTTTGCGCGTGTTGAACGATGCGTTCCAGCAGACTGGTGGATTTGTCGTTTTCTCCCATGATGGAGTGACCGAGCTGATGACCAACAGCCAGAGCGCGTAGCGAGCGGATGGTGTCGGCAAAAAGCGAGTGCGGGCCGTTGAAGGAATAGATATAACCGCCCGTGGGCAACGTGGTCCAGCGTTTGGCTTGCACAGAGCTCGAAGCCTGCAGAGCCATAACATAAAAATTACGCTCCCATTCGCTCTCGGTAATTTTTCCTTCATTCATCAACCGCAACAAGTTGCCATAGGTGCTGACATTGTTGAAGCCGTGGTCGTGTACACCGAAGTGACTGACGTGGGGTGCCATTTTTTCAACGGTGTTTTTTCGTCCCATTTCAAGGAACGACTCATCCCCGGTTACGTCAAATTGTAGGATTTCCGAGCCGTATTGGAAGCCCTGGGTCCATTCTGTCCAACCGCGAGTCGTGTAGTTTCCTTCAACGGTGAAAACAGGGGATCCGTTGGAGGAATCGTAGTTTTGGTTGAGGTTGTTAATCTTCTGTCCTGAAACAGCCCAGAACCGCTCCAGATCGGGGAGCAGGTCTTTGGGCGTGAGGTTTCTGTTAATCTGCATGAATATTCTCCGGTGATATATTGTTGGTGAAAATATATTGCATAGGAAATATGTCAAGGACTATATTGCGGCGCATTCAATGGAGAGAATAATGGCATCACGCAATGAAAACGGCATGGATATGTATAATTTTTCCGTTATACGCGATCTGCGTAAACGGGAAGAAATGACGATTGCTGATTTGTCTGAGCGAACGGGGATTTCCCCGGCGGTGATTTCGAAGTTAGAGCGCAACCAGACGGTGGCCGAGCTGAAAACGCTCTTCCGGCTGGCAAGGGCCTTCGGACTGACGGCTTCCGAAATGCTCGGATTGGTGGAATCCCGCACGGCTCAGGTTAAAGTGGAAACGGATCGGATTGCCGGCGACTTCCATTTCCGGCAGATCGAGTTTGCCAATTGTAAATGCTACTATGCCGATGCGCCGAAGGGAGCCCAGCGGTCGAATCCGGATGCGCACCGCGACGATTTTGAAGTGTGCTGGGTGTTGGAGGGGAGTGTGCAGATTAATCTGCCCTATGAAAGCCATACCTTGAATACCGGGGACTGTTTGCAGTTTGATGCGGTCTTTGAGCATACCTATGAGGTGCTGGAAGACTGCCGCATCATTATCATGCACATACGCAAACCGAAACGGTTTTAAAAGAGTGGTCTAAAGTCGGAAGGTCAAAGGTCGAAAGTCCTGATCCGCAGACCTTAGACTTTCGACCCATAGACCTTTGACTAAAGGGAAAAATGACTGATTTTAGACGATTTAATTTGAAGACGCTCGATGATCTGCGGGGAGATCTCGACGCATTGGGGTTGGAACTTCCAATCTCTGGAAATACCGGGGTGCTGGGCGAAAAGGTAACGATCGGCGATCGCGATCTGCCGAACCGTTTTGTGATCCAGCCCATGGAAGGAGTGGACGGCGATCCGGAAACGGGGGCACCGACCGAACTGACCTACCGCCGCTACAAACGCTTTGCCGACGGGGGCAGCGGGCTCATCTGGGCCGAAGCGGTTTCCGTGGTTCCGGAAGGCTGTTCCAATGCGAAGCAGATGCGCATTACAGAGGAAAATCTCGACCACTATAAAAAACTGGTTGAAGAAACCAAAGCTGCCGGCCGCGCCGAGTTCGGCCATGATCTCCAGTTTGTGGTGCAGTTGACGCATTCCGGGCGCTTCAGCCGTCCCGGAGGTGTCGTGACACCGCTGAAGGTTCAGCACAATCCGTTTCTGGACGAAACACTGGGCATGAGCGATGTGGAGCCGGTATCGGACGATTATCTCGACCGCCTGCAGGACGATTTTGTTAAAGCGGCAAAACTTTCCGCCGAAGCCGGGTTCGACGGCGTGGACATGAAAGCGGTGCACGGCTACCTGATTGCCGAACTGCTGGGCTCGCATACCCGCGAAGGGAAATATGGTGGATCCTATGAAAACCGTACCCGATTCCTGCGGGAAACTGCGCAGCGCATGATGGCGGAGTTGCCGAAGAGTACCTTTGTCACTTCACGCACCACCGTGCTGGAACCGTGCCCGTATCCCTATGGATGGGGCGTTGTTCCAGAGGCTGGAAAAAACTGGGAGGTCGACCTCGCCGAGCCGAAGCGTCTGATGAAGGAGTGCTTTGAAATGGGGATGCCGATGTTTAACGTGTCGGTTGGGTTCCCGCGCTTTCAACCCTATATGAACCGTCCGCACGATAACTCGCTGGTGGGCGAAGGCAATCCGCCGGAATATCCGCTGGTCGGTGTGGAGCGTTTTCAGCAGACGGTTCGCGAAATGCAGCAGAGCCTGCCGGAATGTCCGGTGCCGACCGCCGGCCTCGCCTGGCTCCGGCATCTGATGCCGGAAGTGGCCGCCGGCCTGGTGGAAGAAGGCTGGTGCTCGCTCATTGGTCTGGGCCGCGGCGCATTCGCATACCCGGAGTTGGTGAAAGACATTCTGAAGGAAGGAACCATGGATCCTTCCAAGTGCTGCACCACCTGCTCGATGTGCACACAGATCATGAAAGATGGCGTGGGATGCGGTGGCTGTGTGCTGCGGGAAAAAGAAATCTACGGACCGGAGTTGAAGAAAGGCCGCGTGGCGGCAAAAGCAAAAGGGCTTGCGTAGGGCTGGTCGAAGGTCTGAAGGTCGAAGGTCCAACGTCGGGCAGCTGACTTTCGACCTGCGACTTTCGACCTTCAGACTTTAGACTAACGACGATAAGGAGAATTGAAATGAAAAAAGTAGCATTGGTAACCGGCGGTGGCCGGGGAATTGGTTTTGGAATTTGTGAAAAGCTGGCAGCGGATGGATTTAATCTGGTGCTCAGCGGACGTTCCGACGCATCGAAGGTGGCGGACTCGGTCCAGGCATTGGAAAAAATGGGTGCGGAAGTGCTCTACTGTTCCGGCGATGTTTCTTCCGCGGAAGATCGCGCAGCCATGCTGGCTGAAATCAAGGAGCGTTTCGGTCGTCTCGATGTGCTGGTGAACAACGCCGGTGTGGCACCGAAAGTCCGCGCCGATATTCTAGAGGCCGATGAAGACAGCTTCGAATGGATCATGAAGATTAATCTGCAGGGACCGTATTTCCTTACCCAGGCGTGTGCTAACTGGATGGTAGAGCAAAAAAAGGCCGACGATTCATTTGCGGGCTGCATTGTTAATGTCGGTTCCATTTCTGCAACGGTGGTTTCGCCGAACCGGGGCGACTACTGCATCTCCAAAGCCGGACTCGGTATGATGAGCTCGCTCTTCGCCGCGCGGCTCGGCGAGTTCAGTATTCCGGTCTATGAAATCCGCCCGGGTATCATCAAAACGGATATGACGGCCGGTGTGACCAGCAAATATGACAACCTGATCGATAACACCGACCTGCTGGTCGAAAAGCGCTGGGGCCTTCCGGAAGATATCGGCAAGTTGGCTGCGGCCATGGCGCGCGGTGATCTGCCGTATGCCAGTGGTCAGGCGATTTATGTGGACGGCGGTTTAACGCTTCCGAGGTTGTAAATGCTTTCGCTGAGCAACACCAGGAATATTCTGTATTGGCAGAACGAGGTCTCCGATCTTTCGACTGCTGAACTGAAGCAGGATAATGTTCCGCATCTGGTTCCGTTTCTGCAGCAGGAACCGGGAGAACCCTATCCATGTGTGATTGTGTTGCCGGGCGGGGGCTATCAGCTGCTTTCCGAGCATGAGTCCGCACCGGTGGCCGGTTGGTTGAACGGGTTGGGGATCAATGCCTTTGTACTGAACTATTCGGTGGCACCGGCAAAACATCCGCAGCCCTACCATGATGTTCGCCGGACGATTCAGTGGGTACGGGCCCATGCGGCGGCATTGAATATTGATCCGGAGCGGGTGGGGGTACTCGGATTTTCGGCCGGTGGGCATCTCGCCGGTGCGGCGGCTTCCTGGTGGGAAGATGAAGCGCTCGCAATTGGAGACGAAATGGATGCCATTTCAGCGCGACCTGATTTAGCGGTGCTGTGTTATCCGGTCGTGACCGGTAAACCGGGCGACTGTAATGAAGGTTCGCTGATCAATCTCATGGGAGATCCCTCGGACGAAAAGCGGGATGTCTTCAGTCTGGAAGAACGAATCAGCGCCAGGACCTCCCCGATGTTTATCTGGCATACGGCGGACGATGTTCCGGTGCCGATCGGAAATTCATTTTCAATGGCGCAGGCGATGTCTGCTGTCGGGGCTGAATATGAATTGCATGTTTTTCCTGAGGGGGTTCACGGGTTGGGTCTTTGCAGTGTTGACCGGTTGCGCAATGCCGAAGTGGGGCAGTGGCGCAACCTGTGTGCAGGATGGTTTGAACGTCAGGGGTTTTAAGTAAGAAAACAGGGTGAATGGATATGAAAAAAAGTGAATTAAAGGTGGGTAAAAAAAGTGTTCCGGTAACGAAGGTGCATACCTTGGTAATCGGTTCCGGAGCGGCCGGGTTGAATGCGGCGGTGCAACTGCGGAATCAGGGCATTGAAGATGTGCTGATTGTCAGCGAAGGGCTGAAGATGGGCACTTCGATCAATACCGGTTCTGATAAACAGACCTATTATAAAAGTGCCATGTGCGGCAACGATCTTGATGCCCCGTTGGCGATGGCGAAAAACTTTTTCTCTCCCGGCAGTATGCACGGCGATCTTGCCCTGATCGAGGCGGCCGTCTCCGGACGGGGTTTTCTGAATCTCGTGAACCTCGGCGTTAAGTTTCCGCAGGATGCATTCGGTCAGTTTATTGGCTATAAAACCGACCACGATCCGGCGCAGCGCGGTACGTCGGTGGGGCCGTACACCTCGCGCGATATGTGCCGCGCACTGATTGCGGAAGTGAAGCGCCGCGAAATTCCGGTGCAGGAAAAAACGAATGTGATCAGCCTGCTGACCTCCGGCGAAGGTAAAGATAAACGTGCCTGCGGTGCGGTGGCCCTCAATGGCGACGCGGAGCTTGTGGCGTATGCGGCCGAAAACGTGGTCTTCGCCGTGGGAGGACCGGGCGGGCTGTATAAAACCAGCGTCTATCCGGCCGTACATACCGGAGCTATTGGGATTGCTTTGAAAGCCGGCGCCATGGCACAGGGACTGCCGGAAGCGCAGTATGGACTGGCGTCCACCAAGTTCCGCTGGAATGTTTCCGGCACCTACATGCAGGTGATGCCTAAATTTGTTTCCACCGATGCCGATGGAAAAAGCAACCCGCGCGAATTCCTGCGCGACTATTTTCCAAACACTGGAAAAATGAACTCGAAGGTTTTCCTGAAGGGATACCAGTGGCCGTTCGATTCCAAAAAGATTGTCGGCGGTTCATCCATTATCGATATTCTGGTTTACATCGAAACAGTTGAAAAAGGCCGTCGTGTGTTCCTGGACTATCGCGAAAATCCGGCGGATTTCGACTTCCAGACCCTGGAAAAAGAAGCCTACGAATATCTCGAAAATTCCGGTGCGTTTCAAAAGACGCCGATTGCGCGTTTGAAGCATATGAATCCGGGAGCGATCAGCCTCTATAAAGATCATAACATCGACATCACCAAAGAGCCGCTTGAAGTGGCCGTCTGTGCTCAGCACAACAATGGCGGGCTGGCCGGCAACCATTGGTGGGAATCGACCAACATTAAACACCTCTTCCCGGTGGGGGAAGTAAATGGTTCGCATGGCGTGGCCCGTCCGGGCGGTTCGGCACTGAACTCCGGACAGGTGGGCTCATTGCGCGCCGCGGAATTTATTGCCAACGTGTACGATGGGACCGACTTGAAAATGGCCGACTTCAATAAGGCAGCCAAGGCGGAAATTAAAGAGTTGTCCGGCTTCCTCGGCCGTTGCGAAGCATCGGATTCCAACTGGCGCACCGTTCGTGCAGAGTTGCAGGAACGTATGAGTAAATCCGGTGCGCATATCCGATCGTTGGAAAGCCTGAAGAAAGCGGTGAAGGACGCTAAAGCGCAGTTGGCCAAGCTGGAGGAAAACGGATGCAAAGTCGAGAACGCCACCCAGGCAGTTCAGGCCCTGCGGAACCGTCAGCTCTGCTTTGCACATTGGATGTATCTGGAAGCCACGCTCTATCAGGTAAAGAGCGGGGTGGGTTCCCGTGGATCCGCCATGGTGCAGGATGCGGATGGAAAGCGGGCGCATCGGCAACTCGATAAAGCGCAATGGAGCTTTGCGGCCGAGGATGAATCCTTCAAAGAGAAGGTTCAGGAAACCGTTCTTAAAGATGGCAAGGTGAAGAGCCGCTGGGTTAAAGTACGCCCAATTCCGGAAAGTAACCTGTGGTTTGAAACCGCCTGGGCAGACTATCGAGCCGGAAAGATTTATACGTAGGAGAGCCTCATGTTGAAAAAGCTGAGCCCGGAAGAGGAACTGGATTTTCTGAAAGAAATCTATGGAAGCAACGACAACGCAAAATTATTCAGCGCGTTGAAGGAAGCTTTTTCCCTGCTGCAGACCCGCGCGCAGATGCTGCTGGGGCTGGCGACGATCTGTCTGACCATTACCGGTTTTTCGGGGCCGCGTATGGCGGCTTCCAATGGTTGGAGCCGGTTCTTCATCGGTTTCGGGCTGACCTTTGTACTCCTGTCGGTCATGGCTTTGGTGGCGGGGCCGTTGCGTCTTCGCTGGATGACGGCCTGGAAGGCAGAGGATGTGGAGCAGACGCTCCTCCTACATCTGCGCCAACGTAATCTGCGGACCACCTATTATCGTATTGCGATGTTTTTATTGCTGGTTGGGCTGACCGGCTATTTATTCAGCCTGCTCTTTTTTCTGCTGTCAGTTGAATAAAGATTATTTAATACCGAATTTCGAAGAGAAGGGAATATATCATGTTGTATCCATTAAAATTTAATCCGGTCTACAAAGATTATCCATGGGGAAAAACACGCCTTCCAAGCTTGTTTGACCGCAAAGCACCTGAAGGAATCTACGCGGAGTCCTGGGAAATATCCACGCATCCGGATGGCGAAAGCATCGTTGTGAACGGCGACCATGCCGGCCAATCGTTGTCTGAAGTGCTGGCCGAATCCGGAAAAGAAATTCTCGGATCTCTGGTAGAGGGGAGTGACTTCCCGCTGCTGATCAAGCTGATCGATGCCGCTCAGCCGTTGAGTGTGCAGGTGCATCCGAACAACGGAAATGCAGAATCGGTTCAAGGCGAGCCTAAAACGGAGATGTGGTATTTCCTGAATGAGGAGCCTTCGCAGATTTACTGCGGGCTGAAACCCGGAACCAGCCGCGAAGATTTTATTCAGGCGATGGAAGAAGAATCCTTTGAGGAAATTTTACGTGCGGTGCCTGCCGAAAAAGGTGGCGCGGCTTTTGTGCCGGGCGGACGGGTGCATGCCATTGATGCCGGTTGCCTGATCCTTGAGATTCAGCAGAACTCCAATACGACCTACCGCGTCTACGACTGGGGCCGCATGGGTAACGACGGTAAGCCGCGCGAAATGCATGTGGATAAAGCACTTGAGGTGATTGACTTTGAAGATGCCGAGGATCCGGTCTGCACGCCGGTTGAGACCTCTGCCAATGTTCGGAATATCTGTACATCCGATTTTTTCCAATTGGATGAGCTGATCGTTGAAGGTGCCGTTGATCAGCATGCAGACGGCCGGAGCTTCCATGCTTTGTTCTCCGCGGACGGCGGCTTTGAGCTGCTTTATGGGAATGGACAGAAAGAATCGGTAGCTAAAGGGGAATCGGTGCTGATTCCGGCAGAACTAGGATCCTACACGTTGAAATCGGATGCAGAAATCAAGGTGTTGAAAACCTGCATGCCTTCCATTTACTCCTGATCCGCTGAATCCGGCAGCTGTTTTTTTGCTTTAGGTCCGGGCTACCTCATCGGCTAGGTTGGTGGATGGAAATGTTTTGCTACATTCTTCTGAATTGGGTGGGGTATCCAATTTCACGTCTCAATAAAGAAGAATGAATAACGGGGGTATGATCATGACATTAACACGACATTGTTTTACATGCATAGTGGTAGCCGGCTTTTTGGGTTTTGCAGTACCGATGGCGGACGCCGGAGTTATCCTGTCCTACGACAGTCTTCTCCCTTCTTCCGGCGGTTCGGCTACTGCTCTAAGTCGTATCAACAGCCAAACGGACTCAGAGTTAGTGTCCTCTTCGGGGGCTAACAATACATTTGGGAACAAAGCGATTATGGCCGGTATACATGGAAGCCAAAATAATGTTGATGGTTTGGGAGATCAAAACGACCTGGTTTTTCGTTTCGGCTCTACCCCGCCAGGAGATGGAATCCTTAGTGGTCCACTTACAGCGGGACATGCGGCCAGTGGACCGCGCATTGATTTTACCTACACGGCAGCCAAAGACCAGACACTGACCGATTTTTCGATGAAGTTTTTTAACAATTCTAATAACGCCTCAAGCTACGGCGCGCGCGATGCAGGGCTCTTTGTCTCGGTTGCTGGCGCAGCTTACATCCAGTTCGGTTCTTTATTTACGAGCGCCACCGGCAACGGTAATCACGGCACGGTTACTTTCAGCGACAGCGTTTCGGTGGGAAGCGGTGACGTGGTTAATTTCCGCCTGACCTTGACCGATCGTACCCGCACTAACAATGACCCTCAGGCTGGAACGCGTATCGGAGATGTTAACATTTCCGCGATCGCGGAACCGGCTTCGCTGGGTTTAATTGCGATGTAGGGAGGGAGTCTTTTTTGACCGCCGCCGTTTCATGATCTAGTGGGCACACCAACGGTTTACAAGAAGGGGCGGTTTCCGCCCTTTATTAGAGGTTTTTTCCTGCGCGTTCCGACCACCTCATCGGCTAGGTGGTTGAGCATAGCATGTTGGTATATCTTATACGTCCGTTTATAGACGTTCTGTATCTTGGTGCATGTAGGAGAGACAATGAATAAAAAGTTGATGGTAGCGGCCGCGGGATTGTTGGCCTTTTCGGTTCAGGCTGCATTGGTTTGGACCGGAGCAGCCGGCAATAGCATGTTTAATGAAGGCAGTTGGCTGGATGATGCCGGAAGTATTCCTGCGGCGGGTACCATCGATGGCAATGTCGCCATCTCTGCGGCTACCGGGCCCGAGAAGCTGATCGAGATCACATCGGGAACAGGCTCGCCGAATAATTGGTGGAGCAATGTCCTTGTTGGAAACAACAGCCTTACGGTATCCAACAAATTGATGAAGGCCGACGCCGGCCGGATTGCTCTGGGCGATGGTCAGGTTAAAGGAGCCTGGGAGGGGGCTGGACAGGTACTGAAGGTGCTCGATGGTGCAACGCTCCAGGTGGGGGATGTCAGGAATTTCGACACCGTTTTGCTGAATAACGCAACGGTAACCCTGACGCGTTATATCACCACCAGTGCAAATACCGGTCTAAGCCTTACCATCACCAATGGGAGTACGTTTTCCGCTAGCTATATGGCGAACTATGGAAGTGCAACTGTAGATGCAACCAGTTCCGTGACCTTGACCGATGCCGCGAATCCGCTGCGCAATGATATACACCTTGCTGAAGGAGCCGAGCTGACCCTGGTCGATGCCGCCATGTTTGCAACGGAGGGTGCCCAGATTTTTGTTGACGGGGTTTCTTATGCGAGTAATCCATCGGTTCTTAAAATTACCGGTAACACAGCCATTGCGGGAACCTATGAAGGTCCCATATTCGGCTCCCCGTTTCAGCACGGGATGGTGCTGCAGCGCGGCAAACCCATCAAGGTTTGGGGAACGGCTAATCCGACCAATGAAGTTTCTGTTTCCATCAATGGAACAGCGGCAGTGGGCATGTCCAGTGCTGATGGGCGCTGGATAGTTGAGCTTGCGGCTCTGGCAGCGGGAGGCCCTTATGAACTGACTGCCATCAGCAACGGCGAAACCAATACGCTGGCCGACGTGCTGGTCGGCGATGTCTGGATCGCGTTCGGGCAATCCAACATGGTGCGTCCGCTGAACGAAATGATCAATAAGCAGACCTATATCGATGACATTTCCACCAACCGCATGATCCGTTGCCTCAAGATTGCCCAGGATGCGGCCCTTACGCCGCAGGAGTCGGGGGGCATGACGTGGCTCGATAATTCCAATCCCGGAAGCTGGGGCTCGGTTGCGGCTGTATTTGCCCATCAGATGCACAAGGGCAGCGGGGTGCCGACCGCAGTGGTCTGGGCGGGGTGGGGCAGCTCGTCCATCGAGGGCTGGATGCCGATCCAGATGGCCGACGGTTTCCCGCACTTTGATGCGATGATGGATCATTATCAAAGCATCGGTGAGTACATCGACGGCGATACCATTTCATCGCGTGTGTCGGGCAGTTATTCGTCGAACCTTGACGCAATCACCGCCATGGTCAACGGCACCGGGACATGGGATGATATCTTTATTCGCACTCGTCCCAATATTATCTACAATCAGCGAATCCATCCGTTGCTCAACTTCGGCATTTCCGGTTTTGTCTGGTACCAAGGCGAGGCGAACGCCGGCACTCCGGAGAACGTCGCCCAGTACGGTTTCACACTTCCCGCCTTTGTAACGGAATACCGCGAACTCTTTGGCCAGGGCGACCTGCCGTTCCTCGGTGTCCAGCTTCCGTCATATAACAGCGACTACTGGGCATGGTTCCGCGAATCGCAGAGCCGGGTCACTGCGCTCAGCAATGCTCATGTGGCCGTGACCATCGATACGGGGTTGGTAAACAATATCCATCCCTACGACAAGGAGGCGATCGGCCAGCGGTTGGCGCTGCTGGGACGTAAGTATGCACTCGGTGAAAATATCGAGGCGCACGGCCCCACCTTCTCTTCCATGAGCATCAACGGGAATGAAGCAACGATCAGTTTCAGCCATGCGGATGGCTTGACGACCGACGACGCACTCGATCCTTCCGAATTTGAATTGGCCGGTGCGGACGAGGTCTGGCATGCCGCAACCAGTTCTTCGATCAGCGGAACGAATGTGATTGTCAGTTCAAGTTCAGAACCTGCGCCGGTGGCCGTCCGCTATGCGTGGTCGCCCGCCCCGGTAAACACGGTCAATCTGATAAACAGCGATGGCCTGCCCGCCGCGCCGTTCCGCACCGACAACTGGATGCCGACCGATCTGGCAGCGCAGGCTCCGATGGCGGTGAAGGATTCGTATAGCGTGTTCACCAACGAAACGCTGGTGGTTCCAGTGCCTGGAATTCTGGAAAATGATTTTGA
Organism: Pontiellaceae bacterium B12227; assembly: GCA_029432775.1. Lineage (GTDB taxonomy): Bacteria > Verrucomicrobiota > Kiritimatiellia > Kiritimatiellales > Pontiellaceae > Pontiella. Next base: position 109,507 of record JAROAZ010000019.1, read on the forward strand.
TCTAAACCGGGATGTGCTTTCTGCTTCCCTGGTGGCTGATGTTTCTAACGGCACGCTGTCGCTGGCTTCCGATGGATCATTCTCCTACACGGCGGATGCCGGTTTTGCCGGGGCCGATTCGTTCCGGTATGCTGCTTCGGATGGCACGCTTTCAGCAACCACAACCGTGACTGTTGCAGTCCAGCTCGGAACTTTGGACGAGGGTTATTTTGACACATTCGATAATGACGGTCTGGCTCTCAACTATGGAAAAGGCGGGGGACTGATCAATAAAACATGGTTTGGTCCGGTCTGGCAGGATAACGGCCTTCTGACGGCACCTGCCAGTTCCCAAGGTTGGTACCGTTCTTTGGCCTATACCGCGCTTTCATATCCTGTCAGTAGGGGATTTAAACTGGATGTGGTCTATGATCTGGACAAGGTTGCTACTGTGACATCGACCACCGCCACCTTCGGCCTGGTTGCCGATGATGCGACTGAGGATGATATGGATATTTTATTCAGCCGGGAAATGCCGATCTACGGCATCGGCATGAGCCTGACCGACTATACAGGAGAAGACGGGATGCAGGGCCTCCACACTGATACGGGAACTTTGACTCCCCTGAGTAATGCGCAAACAGTTACTGCAGGCACCAATAAAACCTTCAGCCTGAGTGTCAGACCGGATGGCAGTTGGTCCTGCAGCATCGACGGCGCGGAACCCACCTTCGGAACTAATCTAGTGTTGGATTTAACCAAAAACTATCGTTTCGCAACATTTGTTCGGCAGGATCCCGGTTTTGCCATTCAGAGCGTTTTGCTGGTTCCGTTTGCGGAAGTGACGGAAATCGGAAATGTAGATTTTGAAATCCAGCCGGGAGGAACCGAGCTGGGCTTTAGCTGGTATGGCGAAGCCGGCGCGACCTACGGACTTGAAATGACGGGAAATCTCGTTACCGGTACCTGGGAAACCGTCACGAATGTAATGGGTGCCGATTCCGTGATTGCGCTTACGGATGAGATAGATCAGACCAATGCGTTTTACAGGGTAAGGAATATTGAATAACGAACGTGGACCCGCTGACTATCGAAGTGCTTCCTCCGGGGGCAGATAAAAAATGCCGAAGGGTCAGCATGCCCCGCATTCTCGAAGTCATTCATGCCGCGGTGTGTTGCATGTTTACAGATACGTCCTGGCGGCAATGAAGAAACGACCGCATGACGCATGGTAAATCCAGATGCACGATCGTGCGGCTGGATTTACCATGTGTTCTGGCGGCAATTCGCTAAAATCCGAAGGAGCTTCCTGGGGTTGGACTTTCCTGTCGGTGGAATTATCAGCGAAGACATGCCCCCTGCCGGGCTTTTACACGTCATGAAGTATGATTTTCAGCCCTGCTGTGCGGTTTTTCTCAGCCCGCATGACCAATGCGGGGTTTGTCAGCTGGAAGAATGGCCTCGGCGGGCGGCAAGGCAGATGGGATATCCTTGCTACAGCGTGGCAAGGGACGCTTCCCGGAATTGTGAAAGTGAGAGGCCTCAGGCTCCAGGCTTTTTCTGCGTCCCCGTTCCTGCGTTGTTGGACATCCCGGTTCAATATTCGAAAATCTAAATAATTCCTTTGCGGATGCCTTTGGCAACCGCGCCGGCCTGTGACTGGACGTTGAGTTTCTTGTAGGTGTTGGCAATGTGAAACTTGATGGTGTTGGATGAGAGGTTGAGCTCATCGGCAATCTCTTTGATGATCTTTCCCGTGGCGAGAGCCTGAAGCACTTCGATTTCCCGGTCGGTAAGATCAAAATCGCTGCCGGCCGTATTTTTTTTAGGGAACGCATCGAGCACCAGGGAGGCAATCTGCGGATCAAGTGAAGCACCCCCCTGAGCGACATCTTCAATGCCGCGAATGATCTGTTCAAAGGCAACGCTTTTGAGCAGATAGCCCGAAGCTCCCGTCTGGATGGCATCAACCACATGCTTCTGCCGTTCCGAGCTGGTCAGCATGATGCATTGGATCTTCGGATCGATTTCTCTGATTTTACTGAGCCCTTCAATACCGCTCATGCCCGGCAGAGCGAGGTCGATCAGCATGACCTCGGGATGTTGTTTTTCCGCCTCCAGACATTCGATGGCTTCTTCGCAGGATGAAAAGTTGCGCTCACAGCGAATGCTGTCGGATGCATTTACAATTTCGGTCAGGTTGGTCCGGAAGGCGGCGTGGTCTTCAATCATCCAGATTGTAATATACGTTTGTTTGTTCATCGTGGTGTCCTATTTTAAAGGTATCCTTAGCGTGACTTGTGTGCCCTCGTCCGGTTTCGACTGAACCTCCAGTTCTGCACCGAGGAGTTTGGCCCGCCGCTCCATGTTCGAGAGGCCGCGGCCGGAATCACTGCTGGCCACCAGGGTACAGGAGGGGTCGAATCCGATGCCGTCATCTTTCATAGAAAGCTTAAGGATCATGTCCTGTATTTCCGCCTCTATCAACATGTGCTTCGCTTCTGCATACTTTGCGCAGTTATAAAGGGCTTCCTTCATCAGCAGCATCATGTTGCGGCGGATTTTGGCGGGAACCGGAATGCCTTGCGGGGACGGGAAGCGGCATTCGACACGACAGTCTGAGAGAATGCTTCCGGCTGTTTTTTCAAGTTGTTCAAACATTTCAGAGAGATAGACCACATCAGAATCCATATGCCAGATGATCTCTTTAACCGAGATAAAGCTTTCCTGTGCGATGTGGCCGATTTCTGTCAGCTTCTGTTTGAGGAGCGAGGGGGATGTGTCCTGTTGAAGGCGCCGGGTAATCATCGAGATCGTGCCGAGATTGGCACTGATGTCGTCATGGAGGTCTGCGGCAATCTGCTGCCGCAGGTTCATGAGTGCACGCTGCCTGGCGGCACGCTGATAGGCAATCCAGAATAGGAGGGAGAAGAGCAGAATGGTTCCTCCGCTAATGCCGATGGTCCAGAAATAAGAGGAGCGGGTGGCACGGGCAATGACCAGGCGGTGTCTGGCTTCTGCCAGTTCTTTCTCCAGAATTTTACGTTCCGCGAGTTGCTGGATAAAGCTTCGCTCCATGATAATTTTACGCCCATTGCTGAAACCATCCACGAGAAGGGCGGTATCGGCTGGTGTATCTTGCGGGAAGTTTTTCGTGATAATATTTTTTTCTGTAGCAAAGTTGTTAATCTGATTTTGCTGACGTCCCATGACCCGGATTTCACCCATGGCAAAGACGGGCAACCCGTTATGTCTGGGCAGGTCGATTAAACTCAGACGCAGGTAGCGTCCTTTATTGGACGAGAGAGCGTGCCACCGCATACGGGAGGGGGCGGTTTTTTCAATAATCTGAGACTCCGTAACAGGCTGGCCGTTCTGCTCTGTCAGAAGAGCAATCTGATATTTCAACGGAAAACCGAATTCCGGGATGGGCACGTCTTTGATTTTGGCGGGATAGAATTCAACCCGGCCTACCGAGCGGACGCTGCCGAGATCGATGGTGATCCGGGGGGTGTTGAATGTGATGGCTTCGGTATCGAAGTATTGAATGAAATCTTCGGTTTGATGGAAGGTGTGGTAGTAATTTCCCACATGGATTCTGCGGTTTGTCAGGTATTGCAGCTTCCAGTACGGGGGGGCATCGTATGAATCAGAAGCCGTCAGTCTCTGGTAGGCAGGGGGCGCGACATTGTTGCCCCGTTGGAATACCATTAATTCATCCAGCGCGAAAAACTGAAAATTGCCCTCGGAGATCCCTTTGGTCACGGTCAGTTTAACCGATTTTACATCTTTTTCCGGAAAGCTGAAAAAGACGGGGTGGAGTCCCGGGTCTGGAAAATCCTCTTTCGTCCAGTCCACAATCGTGATCGGAACATCCGGCGAGTTGTGGCTGAAGACATCGATCCTGAAGCGTTTGGGAAATCCATAGTTTTCTTCGGCTGAAAACGAGGGGTAGTAGGCCGGAACCAGCGCCATTCCATCCACGTCATCTGTCCACTTCCCTGAGAAAGTCAGATTAATCCATGCATTCATCAGGTCGTTGGTGGAGGAGACTGGATGGCGGGTGCTGAGATAGCCGAAGTATTCATGCTGCGGTGCAATCCGGCTTTCCAGCGAAGGCAACTGCGCCAGCTGCTCTTCTAATTGTCGTAGCTGTTTTTCAAGCGCTACGACGCTTCGTGTCCGAATCGGACGATCCGTATCCTGACGTTCTTCCGGGAAACGGGGATCAGTATATTCGAAACGCTCTGATGCCAGTGCGATTCCTCCATAGGCGAAGAGCAGGAACATGATTGCTAAGTTGGTTAATCTAGAGAGCATTGGGTGCGTCGGGTTTCCGAAACCTATGTTTAAATCAAGTGTTTTAGGCTAGCATAATACTCCGCCGATGAACAAAAAAGATCGGAGGAAAAACCATTCCGTTTTCTGGAAATGACCACCTGTTTGGCTAGGTGATATTTGATGACGTCTATGATACGTTGTTTGCGATCTGTCAAGACCGGAGGTCATCGGTGACCAAAGGTTAGGTGGCAATATTCAGGAGAAGGAGCAGACTATGTTGAATCAGAATTTAAACCGACGTTCGTTTACACTTGCAGGCGCAGCTGCGCTGGCGACCGCACCCGGGTTGGCCGGAGCGGCCGGGGGCAGGGTTCCGTCCTATCTGTGGAAATATTCCGCGGAATATAAAAAGGATCCCCGGGCGGCCGCGCTGAAATATTTTGAAGCAGCTAAATTCGGCCTGTTTATTCACTATGGACTCTATTCTCTATTGGGCCGGGGGGAGTGGGTGCAGTTGCAGAGCAAAATCCACGTTGCCGAGTATGCAAAGCTGGCGGACGATTTTACGGCGGAGAAATTCGATGCCGATTTTATTACCGACATGGCCCTCGAAGCCGGCATGAACTATGTCAATATCACCACTCGGCATCACGACAGCTTCTGTCTCTTTGATTCCAAATATACTGATTTCAAAAGCACAAACTCTCCCGCCAAAAGGGATTTGGTTGCGGAGCTGGCCGAAGAATGCCGGAAGAAAAAAATGGGATTCTATCTGTACTACTCCCACGGACGCGACTGGCGCCATCCGCATGCGCCCAATAATGGTGACTGGGGAGGGAACGCCCGGCCGAAATATGATATGAAAGAGCCCTTCTACAAGTACGGTGAGGATCAGGATCTTCAGATTTACATCGAATTCATGAAAAACCAGATCACTGAGCTGCTGACCAACTATGGCCCGGTCGGGGGTATCTGGCTTGACGGCGAAGCGACGCCGAAATCCCGAATGAAAAGACTGCACGAGTTTAAGCTACAGGAACTGTACGATCATATCCGTTCGCTGCAGCCGCAGGCGCTGATTTCATACAAGCATGGTCTGAGCGGTACGGAGGACTTCAAAGCCCCCGAACGTAAATTCAAGGGAACCTCGGATGTGCCTCTGGAGTTCTGCGATACGCTGCAACCGTGGAAGTGGGGCTATGACAAGAGCCTGGACGGAAAACACAAGACGCCTGATCAGGTGATGGAAATGCTCAAGAAAGCGCAGGGAATGAATGCCAACCTGTTGCTCAATGTCGGCCCGCTTCCTGACGGTTCCATTCATCCGGAAGATCTGAAGACACTCGCTGAAGTCGGCAAAAAGCTGAAGGCGTAGAGCAAATTAAACGTCATGTCGCCGCGATCTAGGATCGCGGAACGAGGTCTATAAATCCGGCCGGGGTGAATCCAGTTCGGCCATCATAATTTTCTTCAAGTGCGATACCCGCTCCGGATATTCAGGAGCGAGGTCGTGCCGTTCTTCATTATCATCCTTGATATTGTAGAGCTGGAATTCGTCCGTCTTGCGGTCGATCTCCACCAGCTTCCATCCATCATTGGAAATCAGCGAGGAACGGCCCATTTTCCGGAAGCGGTTGTTGACGATGACATAGTCGTGCTCCTGCGTTTGTGGTTTGGACAGCAGGGTGGGCAGATACGAGATACTGTCTTTTCCTTTCGGCATATCCACGCTGAGGAGGTCCGCCAGTGTCGCCATGAAATCGTAGTGCGCACTGAGAATGTCGGTTTCTGTGCCCGGCTGGATTTTGCCCGGCCAGCGCACGATCATCGGACACTGCATTCCGCCCTGATATCCGGCGCGTTTGATTCCGGCGCGTCCCCCGGCCCCGTCGAAAATATCGCCGCATTCGGAGGTGCGCCATTTTTTGTCGGTCAGGTTGGCCTTTTCGCCGCCCGGTAGTTTTTGTGCGGTGAATAAGGGTTTGGGGCCGTAATAAAGTTCATGGCCGTTGTCGGAAGTGAAGGCAACCACGGTCTTATCGTCCAGCCCCAGTTTTTTTAATTCGTCCATGATCAGGCCCACGTGGTCATCGAGCATGCGGACCATCGACGCATATTTCTTTTCGGCCAGCGACCAGTCCTTGTCGGCATAATCCGGGTGCAGTTCGGGAATGGCGACCGGTCCGTGCGGCAGCTGAGTCGGGTGATAGAGAAAAAACGGCTCGTCCTTGTGCTCGCGGATGTATTTGAGGATGCCCTCGATAAATACATTCTGCGAATAGGTCTTGCCGCCGGAACCGACAGGCTCGTTTCCTTCCTCGCTCATCTTTCCGCAATAGGGATCGTCGTTTCCTTCCAGCTCAAACCGTTCGCCGTTGCGCCAAAGATAAGCCGGGTAGAATCCGTGGCAGCGAACATGACAGTAGTAGCCTTCGTGGAAATCCCAGCCAAAGCGCCGCACCCGTTCATCCCACGTCAGGAAGCCACGGTCGAGCTTGCAGAACTGCGCGGTCTTGTATCCTGCCTTTTGGGCGATCTGCCCGAGGAAAACTTCGTTATCGGGAATCTTCCTGTTCTTTTTCATCTGCTCGAGCTTTTGCTCGTATTGTTCCGGGGTAATCTTGCCGGCATCGCGCTGAATCGGGAGTCCGCCCTTGGAGTGCCCCCAGCCGCCGTTACGGCCATCGTGCATGCCGCTTGCAAGCGTCCAGCGCGACGGGGCGCAGTAGACGCCTCCGTAATAGTTGTTGAACTTTATGCCCTTGTATGTTTTTCCAATCAACTCAATGCAGGTAGGGAAAAAGGATTTTGAGAATGATTTTATCTTACGTCGCAGAAATCCTTTTTCCCGT